>NZ_JBQHUB010000010.1:0-79471 GCF_052065415.1 Pseudoflavonifractor sp. HCP28S3_F10
CAGTTTCTTAAATTCTGGCATATATCGTTTGTTTGGGATCCCTTTTGGCATAGTAAACACCCCACTTGTTAGATAGTATATCATACTGTCTAACAAATGGGGTGCAGTTCAATCCGGCAGGGGGAATTTTTAAATTTGTTCCAAAGTGTGAAGACGATGCTTACTTGTGGTCCACGCTGTACATGTGGGCGATCAGATCCAGGACCTTGTTGGAGTAGCCGATCTCGTTGTCGTACCAGGAGACCACCTTCACGAAGGTGTCGGTCAGAGCGATGCCGGCGGTGGCGTCGAAGATGGAGGTGTGGGTGTCGCCCAGGAAGTCGGAGGACACCACGGCATCCTCGGTGTAGCCCAGGACGCCCTTCAGCTCACCCTCGGAGGCCTTCTTCATGGCGGCACAGATCTCGTCGTACTTGGCGGGCTTGGACAGGTTGACGGTCAGGTCCACCACGGACACGTCCAGAGTGGGGACGCGCATGGACATGCCGGTCAGCTTGCCGTTGAGCTCGGGGATGACCTTGCCCACGGCCTTGGCGGCGCCGGTGGAAGAGGGGATGATGTTGCCGGAAGCGGCACGGCCGCCGCGCCAATCCTTCTTGGAGGGGCCGTCAACGGTCTTCTGGGTGGCGGTGACGGAGTGCACGGTGGTCATCAGGCCGTCGGTGATGCCCCAGTTGTCGTTGAGGACCTTGGCGATGGGGGCCAGGCAGTTGGTGGTGCAGGAGGCGTTGGAAACGAAAGTCATGCTGGAGTCGTACTTGTCCTGGTTGACGCCCATGACGAACATGGGGGTGTCATCCTTGGAGGGGGCGGACATGACCACGTGCTTGGCGCCGGCGTCGATGTGGGCCTGGGCCTTCTCCTTGGTCAGGAACAGGCCGGTGGACTCCACGACGTACTCCGCGCCGATCTCGCCCCAGGGGATCTCGGCGGGGTTCATGCAGGCGTAGAAGTTGACCTTCTTGCCGTTGACGGTGATGGAGGTCTCATCATACTCGATGGTGCCCTCGAACTTGCCGTGCATGGTGTCGTAGCGGAGCATATAGGCCATATAGTCAGGGCTCATAAAGGGGTCGTTGATGCCGACGAACTCGATGTCAGAGCGCTCGATGCCGGCGCGGAATACCAGGCGGCCGATGCGGCCGAAACCGTTGATGCCAACTTTGATGCTCATGGGAATCTCTCCTTCACAAAGTGTATTGATTTACCTTCGCGCGAACATATTATATCCCACTTACCTTAAAAAGAAAAGGGGATAAATGCAAAAAAACAGTTGATTCTAAATAAAAGCCGGTAGCAAATCGGACAAAAAGACATAAAATTCGACATAACTCGACATTTAAGCTTGTTCTAAAAGCAAGTATTTGCTATACTGACACTGCCGGCAGGTCATTTCTGCCGGCTCGGATCGATTTATCAAGCCGCTTGTGGTATAAAAGCAGGCATGCGGGGAGGGATTTGGATTGAAGGAGGATGCAAACCGGTTTAATGGGCTGCTGGCGGAGCAGCTGCGGGAGCAGGTGGGGAACCTGATGGCGGCCGCCCAGCTGCTCACTCCGGCCATCCGGGAGCAGGAGGACCGTAAATATGACCAATACCTGGCCATCCTGAACCAGAGCATGTACCGGCTGCTCCGGCTGACCGAGCACCTGGAGTTCACCGGCGGAGGAGAGCGGCCGGCCGCCCGGCGGGAGACGGTGGAGCTCTCCGCCCTGTGCGGAGAGCTGTGCCGGGAGGTGGCGCCGCTGGCCCGGCAGGCAGGTGTGACCTTCCGGGCGGAGATCGGGGAGCGGGAAGTGCTGATGGAGGGAGACGGGGTATTGCTGCGGCGGATGCTCCTCAACCTGATCGCCAATGCCCTCCGGGCAGCCGGGGCGGGCGGCAGTGCGGGACTGCGCCTGAGCGCTGAGAACGGCCGGGCCCGGATCACCATATGGGACGACGGACAGGGAGAAATCCTCCCGGGAGCGCAGGATCCGGCAGAGCTGGCTTTGGAGGAGCGGCTGAAGGAACGCTCCGGCCTGGGTCTGGGACTGGAGATCGCCCGGGAGATCGCGGCCCTGCACGGCGGTACGCTGGTGTATGAGCGGGGGGAGGACAGCCAGGGCATCCGGGCGGTGGTCTCCCTGCCTGTGGGAGAAATGTGCCAGACGCTCAAGTCCCCAAGGATGGGATACGATCCCACCGGTGGCTTCTCCCAGGTGCTGGTAGAGCTGTCCGAAGTGCTGCCCTATGAGGTCTTTCTGCCGGATGATGTGGAATAGATCCGGACCTGCAAATGGTAGATCTTCAACAACCTGAGACGGCGTGACCCGGGGGACACGCCGTCTCTTTTTGCGGCAAAAAGTGCTAGTCCAGCCACCAGAACCAGCGCAGCAGGAAGCGGCGGGGCCGGGGGAGGGAGGCGCGCAGGCGCCCGGCCTCCGCAGCCACCTCCTGACGGGCGGTACGGGCCTGGGCGGGAGTAACGCCGTCCCGGCTGAAGGCGGCTTGGGCGGCCAGCTCGGATACGGCGGGGGGCACCTGTCCGCCATGTCTGGCCAGCCGGAGGGCGTAGCGGTAGCAGGCGATGACGGCGGCGTTGGGGTTCTCCTGCCGCAGCCGCCTGCGGCGCAGCGTACCGGCCAGATACCGGCCCAGCGCCGCGCAGAGGATCAGGGAGAGCGCCGCAGCGGGGAGGAGGAGCAGCCGCAGGTCAAAGGCCGGGGACTGCTCCGCCGTTCCCGGCGCGGGGGTGCCGGAGGGCCTGGGCGCCGCGGAGGGCCTGGGTGTGGCGGAAGGCCGGGGGGTTGCCGACGGTGTGGCGGAGGGAGTGGGCGTGGGCGTCCCGGCCTCGGCCACCCAGGGCAGAGCATCACCCTGATAGCCGGGAGTTACTTCCACCGGATACCAGCCGTACCCGTCCAGATAGACCTCCACCCAGGCGTGGGCGGAGCGGTCGGCCACATCCACCCGGCCGGGGATCACGGTGCGGGTGACATATCCGCTGACATACCGGGCGGGGACGCCCATCTCCCGCAGCAGCAGCGCGGCGGCAGAGGCGAAGTGCATGCAGTAGCCCCGGCGGCTCTCATTGAGAAAGTAGAGGGTGAAGTCCTCCCCCTCCGGTACGGCGGGGGCGCTCAGATCGTATTCGGCCAGCTCTTCCAGGTATTCGGCCACCGCCCGGGCCGCCTGCTCCGGGGAAGCAGAAAAGCTAACGCTGAGGTCGGTTAGGGCCGAGCCTGAGGAATAAAAGCTGAAGGCGAATGGGGCGTACAGCCGCTGCCATATGGCGGCGGCGTGGGGTGCCAGGGCCTCGCCGTACCCGTCGGGGAGCTGGAGGTAGTGGTCGTAGACAAACTGCCGGTACCGGCTCTCGCCGGGAAGATTGGAGGAGCCCGCCCGGTCCGGGTCCAGAGCGGCGGGCCGGAAGTACACCGTGTGCCTGGAGACAAACCGGTCCCGGGCAATATAGGCGTCGTCGGTGAGGAGGGCACCGCGCAGCTCGGAGGGGCGGGTCAGCAGCTGGTAGGGAAAGTAGACGCAGCCGCCGGGGGCTGAGACGTTCTCCACCTCAAAGGCGTAGTAGGGCGCGTCCGGCATGGTCTGGGCGGGGAGGTTCAGGGGACTGTAACCCGTCCCCGGCAGGACGCCCTCCTCCAAAAGGGCATCGTACCAGGCGCTGTCCAGGGGCTTCCACAGGTTGTCCTCATAGACGGCGGCGCTGTGGCCCCGGAGGTAGAGCTTGCCCACATAGTCGGTGGTGATGCGCAATACGGTGTGCCCGTCGTACGCCTGAGCGCCTGCGGCTGCCATGTCAATGGTGGCAGTGGAGCCTGCGGCGGTGAAGCGCAGGGAACTCAGGGGGCCGGGCAGACGGCCGGACAGGTCGAATTCCATGGCAAAGCCGGAGAGGCTGTCCACCAGCTCCTTCCGGGCGGAGAGGGCCCAGCCGGGCTGGCGGTACTCCTCCCCGGGGAGCAGCACCGTGAGCAGGCCCAGCAGCACTGCCGCGGCGGGCAGGGCGGCGGCGGTGAGCACGGCGGCCCCGTCCGGGTCCCGCTTCCGGACCAGGGCGGTGAGGAGCAGGACGCACCAGCAGCCCAGCAGCACCATCAGGGGCAGGCGGCGGGGCGTCAGGGTAATACACAGTCCGGGGAGCAGGGGCAGAGCGGTGAGGATGAGGACGGGCCAGGCCGTCCGCAGGCGGACCAGCAGCAGGCCCAGCACCGCCGCCAGCAGGGCGGCGGCAAAGAGCACGGTGAGGGTAACGGCCCGGGTCCATTCCTGCTGGGTCAGCTCCATAACGGGGGCAATGGGGGTAATAACGGGAAAGGCCTTGGCGTACAGGTTGACCACCGCGCATTGGATGGCGGCCTGCCCGGCGTAAAGCGTGTCCCACAGGGCATATATGCCCCAGCCCCAGGCCAGGGAGACCGCCAGCAGTCCGGGTGCGCCCAGGCGCGGGGGAAGAGAATACAGGAGCAGGGCGGTCAGCGCCAGGGCCAGGATACCCAGGGAGAGGAGCAGGTTATCCACATTCAGCGCAAAAGAGGTGGAAAAACAGAGGACGGAGCCCCATAGGAGGCCCAGAAGCAGAAGGCCGTCGGTGACACCCCGCAGCAGCGGGGCGGCGGAAAGGCGGATGGATCTCACAGGCCCCCTCCTTCCTGCCAGAGGGCGGGAGTCACATGGAGGTGGCGGGGGCGGCCGTCCCCGCCGGGGACCTGAAGGCCGCCGTCCAGAATGGAGCGGCCCTCCGCCGGGGCGGGCTGGGAGAGGATCTGGTCCAGACAGGACAGAAGGGAGACCTCGTCGGTGACGGCGCAGGTGTTCACCTGGCCGGTAAGCGGGTGGGCCCACTGGATATAGTGGGGGGCCTCCCGCTTGAGCAGCAGCTGGGACAGGGCGGAGAGCCGGTCCAGCACGGCATCCAGCTCATCGGGGGTCCCGAAGTGGTCGAAGGTAATGAGGATGGCGGAGCGGCGGGGCTCCAGCGTCTCCCGGACCACCAGCCCGTCCAGCTTGGAGGAGAGCTTCCAGTGGACCGAGCGCATGGGGTCGCCGGGCCGGTACTCCCGCAGGTCATAATCCTCGCCGGGGCCGCCGCCGGGGCGGGGCTTCCATCCAAGGTCATGGCCCCGGCCGCCGGTGAGCTGGGGGACCGGGCCGGGGGGGGAGGGCCGGGGCAGGACGGAGAGAAAAACGGCCTCCGGCGCCGGGAGGCGCAGAGAAAAGAGCCCCAGCAGATCGCAGACCCGAGGCTTTTCCACCGCGCAGGACAGGCGGGTGCAGCGTCCGGTGGGAATGGCCTGGGTGTGGACGCATCCCTCCCCCCGTCCGGCCAGGACCACCCGCCGCATCTGCTCCCCGCCGGCAAAGAGATCCTCCGTCCGCAGGCGGGCGGTAAAGCGGGGCAGGGGAAAGGGGGAGGCGGTGCGCAGGGAGAGCTCCCACCGGGCGTCCCCGTCCCGGAGGACCCGGCCGGGCGCGGCGGAGAGGGACAGTGTGCAGCCCAGCGCTGCCGGCAGGCTGAGGGCCAGGGAGAGCAGCGGGAGGAGCAGCAGCGTCACCAGCAGAAAGAGGGCGAACCAGCCCTCAAAAAAGAGGAAGAAGAGCCAGGCGGCCAGCAGGGCCGCCGCGTACAGCAGTCGTCGGCGGAGCATGGCAGCCTCACTTGATCTCGGGCGGCCGGACGGCCTTGAGCACCGAGTCCACCGGGTCGGGCAGGGAGCTGTCCTCCAGCCGGGGAGAGAGGATGAGCCGGTGGGCGATGGTGTCCCGGAATACCAGCGCCACGTCGTCGGGGACCACATAGTCCCGTCCCCGGACGAAGGCGGCGGCCCGGCTCATGGCGGCCAGAGCCAGGGTGGCCCGGGGGCTGGCCCCCTGAACGATGAGCGGGTGGCCCCGGGTGGCCGAGATGAGACGCACGATGTAATCGCACACAGGGTCGCTGAGATAGACCCGGTCCACCGTCCGGCGCAGGTCCTCCAGTCCCTCCAGAGTGAGCAGCCGCTCCACCGTCTGGAGGGGATTGCCCGCCTGCTTGCGTCGGAGGAGCTCGGCCTCGTCCGCCGGGGCGGGATAGCCCAGGGAGAGGCGCACCATGAAGCGGTCCAGCTGGGAGTCGGGCAAAAGCTGGGTGCCCGAGGCCCCCGCCGGGTTCTGGGTGGCGATGACAATGAAGGGCTGGGGCACCGGGTGGGACACGCCGTCCACCGTGACCTGGCCCTCCTCCATGGCCTCCAGCAGGGCGGACTGGGTGCGGCTGGTGGCCCGGTTGAGCTCGTCGGCCAAAAAGAGGTTGCACAGCACCGCGCCCCGCTGGTATTCCATCCGGCCGGCGGCCTTGTTGAAGATGGAGAAGCCTGTGATGTCGGAGGGCATCACGTCCGGGGTGAACTGCACCCGGTTATAGTCCAGGCCCAGCGCCCGGGAGAACGCCAGAGCCATGGTGGTCTTGCCCACGCCGGGGATGTCCTCCAGCAAAATGTGGCCCCGGGCCAGAATGGCTAGCAGGACCCTGGCCAGAACCTCGTCCTTGCCCACCACGGCTTTGCCCACTTCGGCAATGACTGCGGCGGCCAGTTTGCGATCGTTCATGGGATGATATGCCTCCTTACCTGTCTGAATGGAAAAAGGCCGTTTTGCGGCCGCAAAATGCGGTTTTTTCTATTTTATCAGAGATTAAACTTATGTCAACTAAAAAAGAGTTACAATGCGCCCTGCGGGGCGCGCTCCCCGGGACCGGGGAGAAAGAAATTCCGAAACTGCCGGTTTAGACGGCAAAAAAGTGGGGAAGTTCCCCCGGAAAAGCGGCAAAATATAGGCTAAAACCCTTGCGCGGAGGGGCGCTGTGTGCTATAATCCAAAACGTAAGTTATGGTGTATTTGACAGAGTGGGGTTCGCCCCGCTCTTCTTTTTGAGAAAAATCAGGTATGTAAATTTTTGGATGCCATAAAAACGGAGGTGCACACATGGCAAAAGTGACCGATATCGTGACCGGCCTGGCCGCCCCCATCGCGGCGGAGCAGGGGTGCAGCCTGTGGGATGTGGAGTACGTGAAGGAGGCCGGCGCCTGGTACCTCCGGGTCTATATCGACAAGGAGGGCGGCGTGTCCATCGACGACTGCGAGGCGGTGTCCCGTCCCCTGTCCGACAAGCTGGATGAGGTGGACCCCATTGAGGGAAGCTACACGCTGGAGGTGGGCTCGGCGGGCATCGACCGGGTGCTGAGGAAGCCGGAGCATTTCGCGCGTTTTCTGGGCAGCGAGGTGGAGGTCCGCCTTTACCGGGCCCGGGAGGGCAAAAAGGAGTTCGTGGGCAGCCTGACCGGCTATGAGGACGGAAACGTCACCGTGGACGCAGGCGAGGGCCCCGTGGTCTTTGAGAAAAAGGATATCGCACAGGTCCGTCTGTATGTGCGGTTTTAGAAGATGAGGAGATAACATTATGCCGAAAAAGAATGCAAAAGCCCAGAAGAGCAATGAGCTGGACGGAGCGGAGTTCTTTGCCGCCATCGGACTGATCGAGAAGGAGAAGGGCATCCCCAAGGCCTACATGATCGAGAAGATCACCCAGGCGCTGGTCTCGGCCTACAAGCGGGATCACGAGGGCGTGGGCGACAACGTGACAGTGGAGGCCAATGAGGAGAAGGGCACGGTGCGCATGTACGTCAAGAAGGACGTGGTGGAGACCGTGGACAATCCCTGCACCGAGATGAGCCTGGAGGAGGCCAGGGCCGCCCTGCCCCGGGCCGAGCTGGGCGACGTGCTGCGCATCGAGATCAAGCCCCGCAACTTTGGACGCATCGCCGCCCAGACCGCCCGCCAGGTCATCATCCAGGGCATGCGGGAGGCCGAGCGGGGCATGATCTACGACGAGTTCAACTCCAAGGAGCATGAGATCCTCACCGGTCTCATTACCCGCATCGATCCCCGTTCCGGCGCGGCCAGCCTGCGCATCGGCTCGGGCAGCGAGAGCACCGAGGGCTATCTGGCCGCCGGCGAGCAGGTGAAGGGCGAGACCCTGACCGAGGGCATGCGCATGCGGGTCTACGTGGTGGAGGTCCGCCGTTCCACCAAGGGCCCCCAGGTGCTCCTGTCCCGGACCCACCCCGGTCTGGTCAAGCGCCTGTTCGAGCTGGAGGTACCCGAGATCTACGACGGCACTGTGGAGGTCAAGTCCATCGCCCGTGAGGCCGGTTCCCGCACCAAGCTGGCCGTCTGGTCCGCCGACCCGGATGTGGACGCCATCGGCGCCTGCGTGGGCCCCCGGGGCCAGCGGGTCAACAACATCGTGGAGGAATTGGCCGGCGAGAAGGTGGACATCATCAAATACAGCGAGGACCCCGCCGAGTATATCGCCGCCGCCCTGTCCCCCGCCGACGTGATCAGCGTCACCACCCTGGAGGACGGCAAGAGCTGCCGCGTGGTGGTGCCTGACGACCAGCTCTCCCTGGCCATCGGCAAGGAGGGCCAGAACGCCCGGCTGGCCGCCAAGCTCACCGGCTATAAGATCGACATCAAGCCGGAGAGCGCCCCCGCGGAGGAGACCCAGGCGGAGGAAGAGCCGGTGGTGGACGAGGAAGGCGAAATTCAGGCGTAAGCCCACCCGGGGGCGGCCGCCGGACCCAGTCTGGCCCTCCTGGGTCCCCATCACAGATGGGGCGGCGCGATGAGCGCCGTACAAGCGTTTTGGCGGAGCCAAAACCTTGGCGCAGGCGGGATTCATTTCCGCCGAGCATGTAAAAGAAATGGGGCCCCCGCGAAAGGCGGAGCCTTACGTGGCGCGGGCCAGAACGCCCGGCTGGCCGCCAAGCTCACCGGCTATAAGATCGACATCAAGCCGGAGAGCGCCCCCGCGGAGGAGCCCCAGGCGGAGGAAGGGCCGGCCCTTGAGGACGGAGCGGAGGCCGGGACCGGGGAATAAGCTGAGGGAGGATCCTCTCAGCCGCCTGCGGCGGCAGTTCCCCGGCAGGGGAGCCGGAGAGATGCGCCGCATCCGATCTTTGCACCAGAAAGAAAAGAAAGGGGGCATTGCCATGCCCAAGAAAATACCCATGCGCCAGTGTCTCGGCTGCCGGGAGATGAAGCCCAAACGGGAGCTGATCCGGGTGGTCCGGTCGCCGGAGGGCGAGGTGTCCCTGGACTTCAAGGGGAAAAAGCCGGGCCGCGGGGCCTATATCTGCCCCGACGCCCAGTGCCTGGCCCGGGCCAAAAAGGCGCGGGCGCTGGAACGGGCTTTTTCCGCTCAGATGCCCGAGGAGGTATACGCCGCTCTGGCTGACCAGATGCGGGAGGGCGGAGATGAATAACGTCCTGCACCTGGTGGGCCTGTCCCGCAAGGCGGGGCGGCTGGCCGTGGGGGAGGCCCCGGTGGGGGATGCCTGCCGGACCCGGACGGCCAAGCTGATCCTGGTGGCAGCCGATGCGGCGGAGAACACCGCCGCCCGGGCGGCCCATCTGGCCGGACAGTCCGACACGCTGTGGCTCACGGTCCCCTTTACCAAGGCGGAGCTGGGGAGCGCGGTGGGCCGGGCCTCCTGCGCCGTGCTGGCCATGACCGACGTGGGCCTGGCCTCGGCCCTGGCCGAAAAGCTGGCCTGGGAGGACGCAGAGCGCTACGGCCCTGTGGCCCAGACCCTGAAGCAGCGGGCTCAGAAGGCTCTGGAGCGCCAGAAGGAGCAGCGGGCCCTGGAGAAAAAGCGTCAGGCTGCCCGCCGCAAGCCCTGGGCGCCCCCCGCCGGCGGAAAGGACGCCGGAGCGCAAAAAAACAACGGCCGTAAGAAGCCGTCCCGCCGCCATGAGAAATGACGGCGGATATGAGAAGTGGCAACGAGGACCGGACTTGTTCCAATGAGAAAGCGTAAAAGCGTTTTGCGTTTTCTCGTTGGCACAAGTCCCACAGTGGAGGTGGCTTTATTTGCTGAACAATAAGTATCGTGTGCATGAGCTGGCCAAGGATTTCGGCAGGAATTCCAAGGAGATCGCCGACATCCTGACCAAGTACGCAACGACCCCCAAGAATCATATGCAGGTGCTGGACGACAAGGAGCTGTCCGTGGTCTTTGAGTACCTGACCCAGCACAACCAGGTGGAGAGCGTGGAGTCCATCTACGCCGACGTCTACCATGAGCCCAAGCCCGCCCCGGCCAAGCCGGCGGCCCAGCAGAGCGCTCCGGGCAAGGGCGGCCAGGGCCAGAAGCAGGCCCAGCCCCAGAGCGGCAAGCAGCCCCAGGGCCAGGGCGGCCAGAAGAGCGCCCCCCAGGCGGCGCCTCAGGGCGGCCAGAAGCAGGCTCAGCCCCAGAGCGGCAAGCAGCCCCAGGGCCAGGGCGGCTCCGTGGCCAGCCGGGTACCCGAGAAGAAGATCGTGGACACCCGCAAGGGCGGCAACGTGAACCTGGAGAAATACGACGAGCGGCTGGAAAACCTGGCCGCCGGCCGCACCAGCCAGATGCAGGGCGGCAAGCAGAAGTTCCAGGGACGCAGCAATAACCGCAAGGGCGGCTTCCAGGGCAGCAAGCGCCGGGCGGAGGAGCAGGAGAAGATGCGCCGCCTCCAGGCCGAGATCGCCAAGAAGCACCCCCTGGTGGTCAAGATCCCCGACGAGATCGCCGTGGGCGAGCTGGCCAGCCGCATGAAAAAGACCGGCGCCGAGGTGGTCAAGTGCCTGATGAAGAACGGCGTCATGGCCTCCCTCAGCCAGATCATCGACTTCGACACCGCCGCCATCATTGCCGAGGAGATGGGCTGCAAGGTGGAGAAGGAGGTCATCGTCACCATCGAGGAGAAGCTCATCGACACCGCCGAGGACAAGGAGGAGGACCTGGTGGCCCGCGCCCCCGTGGTAGTGGTCATGGGCCACGTGGACCACGGCAAGACCTCCCTGCTGGACTATATCCGCAACGCCAACGTGGCCTCCGGCGAGGCCGGCGGCATCACCCAGCACATCGGCGCCTATCAGGTGAAGGTGGGCGGCCAGATGATCACCTTCCTGGACACCCCGGGCCATGAGGCGTTCACCGCCATGCGCGCCCGCGGCGCCATGATCACCGACATCGCCATCCTGGTGGTGGCGGCTGACGACGGTATCATGCCTCAGACCGTGGAGTCCATCAACCACGCCAAGGCCGCCAAGATCCCCATCATCGTGGCAATCAACAAGATGGATAAGCCCGAGGCCAACCCCGACCGCATCATGCAGCAGCTCACCGAGTATGAGCTGGTGCCCGAGGAGTGGGGCGGCGAGACCATCATCTGCCCCATCTCTGCCAAGACCGGCCAGGGCATCGACAACCTGCTGGAGATGGTCAACCTGACCGCCGAGATGCAGGAGCTCAAGGCCAACCCCAACCGTACCGCCCACGGCGCCGTCATCGAGGCCCGGCTGGACAAGGGCCGCGGTCCCGTGGCCACCCTGCTGGTGCAGAACGGCACCCTGAAGCAGGGCGACGTCATCATTGCCGGCACCGCAGTGGGCCGCGTCCGCGCCATGACCAACGCCCGGGGCCAGAAGGTCACCGAGGCCGGCCCCTCTGTGCCCGTGGAGATCATCGGTATGGGCGAGGTGCCCGGCGCCGGCGACGACTTCCACGCCGTGGCCGACGAGCGCATGGCCCGTGAGCTGGTGGAGCAGCGCAAGCACGAGCAGAAGATGGCTGCCTCCGGCCCCGTGGCCCAGAAGGTCAGTCTGGAGGACCTGTTCAGCCAGATCAAGCAGGGCGAGATGAAGGAGCTTCCCATCATCGTCAAGGCCGATGTGCAGGGCTCCGCCGAGGCTGTCAAGGCCTCTCTGGAAAAGCTCTCCAACGACGAGGTCCGAGTACGGGTCATCCACAGCGCGGTGGGTGCCATCAACGAGAGCGACGTCATGCTGGCCGCTACCTCCAACGCCATCATCGTTGGCTTCAACGTGCGGCCCGACTCCAACGCCAAGGAGAGCGCTGCCCGCAGCGGCGTGGATATGCGCATGTACCGGGTGATCTACGACGCCATCAACGAGATGGAGGCCGCCATGAAGGGCATGCTGGCGCCCAAGTTCAAAGAGGTGGAGCTGGGCCAGGCCGAGGTGCGCGACGTGTTCCGCATCACCGGCGTGGGCATGGTGGCCGGCTGCTACGTCACCAATGGCAAGATGCAGCGCGGCGCCCAGATGCGCCTGCTGCGGGACAATATCGTCATTTATGACGGCGCCATCGCCTCCCTCCAGCGCTTTAAGGACAGCGTGAAGGAAGTGGCCCAGGGCTACGAGTGCGGCATTACCTTTGAGAAGTTCCAGGACATCAAGCAGGGCGACGTGATCGAGGCCTTCCTGATGGAGCAGATTGAAGTTTAAGACTGAAAAAGCCGCCGCAGGCGGCCCCGGACCGCGACCCAACGCAGTGGCTGCGGTCCGGAGAGGACGAGCAGCGAAATGAGCGAGCTTTGCCCCTCGGGGCGAAGCGAGGGATATGGAGCTTGTGAGGACGAGATGGAGCAGATCGAGGTCTGATCACCGTTGAAAGCGGAGAGTATAAAGCGCGGCGTCATGTCCGGTAAAAGGAAGAGAAGAGGGGCCGCTCCGGCCCCTCTTTTTGTTCAGCAGAGGAGGGGAGGAACGCGATGGTCTATTTCACATCCGATCTTCATTTCTGCCATGAAAAAATGATCCGGATCATGGACCGGCCCTTCCGGGACGCGGCGGACATGGAAGAGGGCCTGATAGAGAATTGGAACAGCCGGGTGACGCCGGAGGATGAGGTGTATATCCTGGGCGACGTGACCATGCGGGGCCGGAAGGAGGCCCGCAGGGCGCTGGAGCGGCTCAACGGGCGCAAGTATCTGGTCCGGGGCAATCACGACGGCTTTGCCGACAAGCTGGCTCCGGAGGAAAATCCCCTCCTCTGGGTGCGGGACTACGCCTGTGTGACCTGGCGGGGCATCCCCTTCGTCCTCTTCCACTACCCCATTGCGGAGTGGGACCGGAAGCGCTATGGCGCCATCCACCTCCACGGCCATCTGCACAGCAGGCCGGAATACAACCTGGAGCAGCGGCGGCTGGGCCTGCGGCGGTATGACGTGGGCGTGGACGCCAACGGCATGGCCCCGGTGAGCGCCCGGGAGATCGCGGCGTTTTTCGGAGTACAGCCGGCAGAAGAGCAAAACTAACGGCAATATAATAGGAGAATATTATGGCGAGTAATCGAATCGGACGCATCAATGAGGAGATCCAGCGGGAGCTGGCTGCCCTGATCCGCAGTGTGAAGGACCCGCGGGTCAAGGGTCTGATCTCCATCACCGCGGTGAATACCACCCCCGACCTGCGCTACGCCAAGATCTTTGTCAGCGTGCTGGACAAGAGCGACGTGAGCGAGGTGGTCAGGGGGCTCAAATCGGCTTCCGGCTATCTGCGGCGGGAGCTGGGCAGCGCGCTGAAGCTGCGCTACACGCCGGAGCTGCTGTTTGAGGAGGACAACTCCATTGACAAGGGAGCCCATATCCTGAGTATGCTCCGGGACCCCCAGGTGGTCAAACCGGCCAATCCGGCCAACGAGCATATTGATCTGGACGGCGGCGACGAGGAGTGAGCGGTATGACGTACGAGGAAGCGGCGCAGTGGCTGCGCCTGCACGACCGGTATCTGATCCTGACCCACAAGCGGCCCGACGGGGACACTGTGGGCAGCGCCGTGGGCCTGTGCAAGGGCCTGCGGGCCCTGGGAAAGACGGCCTGGATCTGTCCCGGCCTGGGGGAGACCAGCCTGTTCACCCACTATCTGGAGGGCTGCATCGCCCCGGAGGGCTATGAGCCCGAAACTGTGGTCAGTGTGGATATCGCCGCCCGGGGGCTTTTTACCCAGCGGGGACAGGTGTGGCTGGAGCGGGGCGTCGATCTGGCCATCGACCACCATCCCTCGCAGGAATTTTTTGCAAAGGAGACCTGCCTGGACGCCGGGCGGGGCGCCTGCGGCGAGCTGGTATACGACATCCTGACGGAGCTGGGCCCGGTGACCGCCGAGATGGCCCTGCCCCTCTATGTGGCGGTGTCCACCGACACCGGCTGCTTCCAGTACGGGAACACCACCGCCGCCACCCACCGGGTGGCGGCGGCCTTGATCGAGACCGGCATCGACGTGGCTGCGCTGAACAAGAAGCACTTCCGCACCAAAAGCTGGCCCCGGCTTCAGGTGGAGCGTCTTATTACAGAGCGGATGCACCGCTATGACGGCGGCGCCGTCGCCGTGGCCCCGGTGGGCCTCTCCCTGATGGAGGAGGCCGGAGCCACTGAGGAGGATATGGAGGACATCGCCTCCTTCCTGGGCCAGATCCAGGGAGTGGAGACCAGCGTCACCATCCGGGAGCTGGAGGACGGGAGCTGCAAGCTGTCGGTGCGCACGGCGGCCGGCCTGAACGCCTCTGCCGTCTGTGCCCTGCTGGGGGGCGGAGGCCACGCCGCCGCCGCCGGCTGCACGGTGGCAGGCACGCTGGAGGAGGCCGAGGCTGCCATTATGCAGGCCATCCGGCAGGTGCAGCATGGCTAACGGCATCCTGATCATTGATAAGCCGGAGGACTGGACCAGCCACGACGTGGTGGCCCGGTGCCGCCGGCTGCTGGGAGAGCGGCGCATCGGCCACGCGGGGACCCTGGACCCCATGGCCACCGGCGTGCTGCCCGTCTTTGTGGGCCGGGCCACCCGGGCGGTGGAGTTTGCCAGCGAAGCCGGAAAGGAATATCTGGCCGGATTAAGACTGGGCGTTATCACTGACACCCAGGATACCACCGGCACTGTCCGGGAAACACGGCCGGTGACGGCGGGCCGGGCGGAGGTGGAGGCGGCGCTCTCCGCCTTCCGGGGGGACATCCTGCAGGTGCCGCCCATGTACTCTGCCCTCAAGGTCAAGGGGCAGAAGCTCTATGAGCTGGCCCGGAAGGGCGTGGAGGTGGAGCGGAAGCCGCGGCCGGTGAGCATCCACGCCCTGGAGGTGGTGGAGCAGGTCAGCGGCAGCGACTACCTGATCCGGGTGGCGTGCTCCAAGGGCACCTATGTCCGTACCCTCTGCCACGACCTGGGTCAGGCCCTAGGCTGCGGCGGGGCCATGTACTCCCTGCGGCGGACCCGGGCGGCGGGCTTCGGCCTGGACCGGGCAGTGACCATGGCGGAGCTGGAAAAAGCGGCGGAGCGGGGAGAGGCGGAAGCTCTCCTGACGCCGGTAGACGCCTATTTTGAGCAGTATCCCGCCCTCACTGTGGACGAGAGGCGGGAGCGCTCCATCCGCAACGGCGCCGGCTTCCCCCAGCGGGGGGAGGACGGAACCTACCGGGTATACGGCCCCGGCGGCGCCTTTTTGATGCTGGGGCGGCTGGAGGGCGGCCGGATGGCCGCGGTGAAGAGCTTTTTCGAGGTGTAGCACGTGGAAGAGAGAGAACAGAAGGGGCGTGTCATTGCCCTGGGCTTTTTTGATGGGGTCCATCTGGGCCACGGGGCCCTGCTGCGCCGGGTGCGGGAGGCGGCGCAGGCCGAAGGGGCTGTCCCATCGGCGGTGACCTTCACCACCCACCCGGAGAACCTGATCCTGCACAATCCCATGCCCCTGCTCAGCTCCCCGGCCGACCGGGCCGACCTGATGCGGCGGTATTACGGCATTCGGGACGTGATCCTGGTCCCCTTTGACGAGCGGATGATGCACATGCACTGGCGGGATTTTATCACCGAATATCTGGTGAAGGAGTACCACGCCGTCCACCTGGTGGCGGGGCACGACTTCCACTTCGGCTACAAGGGGGAGGGCAACCCCCGGCGCCTGGCCGAGACCTGCCGGGAGCTGGGGATCGGCTGCGACATCATCCCCAAGGTGGAGGAGGACGGTATCACCATCTCCTCCACGTACATCCGTACCCTCATCGCCCAGGGGGAGATGGAGCGGGCCAACCTGTTCCTGGGCCACCCCCACACCCTGACCAACACGGTCCGCCACGGCAAGCGGCTGGGCTCCGCTCTGGGCTTTCCCACGGTGAACCTGCAGTTCCCGGCAGGGGTGCTGGTCCCTGCCTTCGGCGTGTACGCCTGCAGGGTCTGGCTGGAAAACGGGGAGAGCCGCATGGCGGTGACCAACGTGGGCACCCGGCCCACGGTGGACGACGGGGACCGGGTCAACGCCGAGGGATTTATCCTGGACTTTGACGGGGACCTCTACGGACAGAGCGTGCGGATGGAGTTTTACAAGCGCCTGCGGGGGGAGAAGAAATTCCCCAGCCTGGAGGAGCTGCGCCGCGAGGTCATGCGCAACGCCGACGAGACCCGGGCCTTCTTTGCAGAGGCCCGGTAAGTGTAAAAAATACCGTTGCAGGACAAAGCTGCAACGGTATTTTTGCTATGCAGAAGCATAGCAAAAAAGGCCATGTGCCGTCTCCGACGGCACATGGCCTTAAAATTTCAGGCGCGTGGGCTGAGACGGCCCGCATGCGCGAAAACTTCATGCGCGTCGCCCCTGCCTCTTTTTGTGGAATGATGCCTGCGCATGAAGTTTTATGGCCTGGAAAGACGATCCCCCACCTTGGAGCCCTTGTTTTTCCGGTTGTACTCGGCCAGAAAAGCGGAGATCTGACCCTGAGCCTGCTCCACCTCCTGCTTAAAGATCCGGGCCGACACCCGCAGGGCCCCGTGGCCCAGAATGATGAGCTGCTCCGCGCCGTCCGACGTGGCCACCCGGACCCGGTGCTCCCGGGCGATCTCATAGGTGGCCTTCTCGATATAGCTGTCGGCGGTCTCGGCCTCCTTGGTATAGACCACGTGGATATTGTGGTATTTGCTCACCGAGCCCGGGTTGCCCTTGACCTTGTAGGCGTCAAAGACCACGATGACCACGCATTTGCGGAAGCCCTGGTAGTTGGACAGGATGTCCAGCAGCAGCTGCCGGGCGGCGTCCAGACTGCTCTGAGCCGCCGCCTTCAGCTCGTCCCAGGCGTAGATGATGTTGTAGCCGTCCACCAGCAGGTATTCCGGCCCCCGGTCCTGGCTGCGGATGTTGTACTTCCCCTCGTCCAGGCTGGTGCGGGCGGGTTTGGGCTGGGGGCGGAAGGCCTCCCGCTCCACCTTGCCGTAGGTCCGCTCGTAGATGGCCTGGAGCTCTTTGTCGTCGGCCAGGGAGCCGGAAAGACGGCCGCCGGCGGGCCGTTCCTCCTGCTCCAGCTCCGCCGCCGCGCCCAGGCGCACTCCGCTGTCCACATGCATGTAGCTTCGGACCTGGTCCCAGGGGACGGTGAAGCCTGCGCCATGGGCGCAGAACACCGAGCCGGTGGGGTTTTCCGTGTCCCGCTCGCTGTCATAGCCCAGGGCGGCCACCACCTCCTCGGTGTTGTGGCAGGGGCGGTAGCCCCCGGGGACACAGAAGAGCCGTCCCCGGCCCCGGGTATAGGCGGTGACCTCTGTCCAGTAGCCATGAAGGGAAGCCACCGGGGCCGCGCCGGTGAGAACCGCCATATCCCCCTCGGTCTCCGGGGGCTGAAAGACGCCGTGGCGCTGCTGCAGATCGGACATGGCCCGGCCCAGGTTTTCCGACGGCACCTCCAGGCGCACGTCATACCAGGGCTCCAGCAGGACGCTCCCGGCGCTCTTCAGGCCCTGGCGCACGGCCCGGTAGGTGGCCTGGCGGAAGTCGCCCCCCTCGGTGTGCTTCAGGTGGGCCCGGCCGGCCACCAGGGTGAGCTTCATATCAGTAATGGGGGAGCCGGTGAGGACGCCGGGATGCTCCCGCTCCGTGAGATGGGTGAGGATGAGCCGCTGCCAGTTCCGGTCCAGCACGTCCTCGCTGCATGCGGAGGCGAAGGAGAGGCCGCTGCCCCGCTCCCCCGGCTCCAGCAGAAGGTGGACCTCGGCATAGTGGCGCAGGGGCTCATAGTGGCCCACGCCCTCCGCCGGGGCGGCGATGGTCTCCCGGTAGACGATGCTGCCCTGGCCGAAGGAGACCTCCAGACCGAACCGCTGGGCGATGCGCCGGCGCAGGATCTCCAGCTGCACCTCGCCCATGAGCTGGATATGGATCTCCCGCAGGTGCTCGTTCCACACCAGGTGGAGCTGGGGGTCCTCCTCCTCCAGCTCCCGCAGTTTGAGCAGGGCGGTGTGGGGGTCGCACCCGTCGGGCAGGATGACCTGATAGGTGAGCACCGGCTCCAGCAGCGGGAGGGCGGCGCCGGCCTCCGTGCCCAGCCCCTCCCCGGCGAAGGTGCGGCTCAGGCCGGTGACGGCGCACACCGTACCGGCGGGGGCCTCGCTCACCGTCTGGAAGCGGCTGCCCGAGTAAATGCGGAGCTGGTCGGCCTTTTCCTCCCAGCGGTCGTTCTCCGGGCCGCCGGATAGAAGGGCCTTCACCTTCAGCGTGCCGCCGGTGACTTTGAGATAGGTGAGCCGGGCGCCCTGGGGGTCCCGGGCGATCTTGTACACCCGGGCGGCGAATTCCGCCGGGTAGTCGGGGCAGCGGGCGTAGCGGGCCAGGCCCGCGAGAAATTCGTCCACACCCTCCAGCCGGAGGGCGGAGCCGAACCAGCAGGGGAAGAGCCTGCGGGCGGCGATGAGGGAGACGATCTCACTGTCAGGCACCGTGCCGGTATCCAGATAGGCGGTGAGGGCCTCCTCGCCGCACATGGCCACCGCCTCGTGGAAGGGATCTCCCTCCTGGGTAAAATCGACGCAGTTCTCGTCCAGCCGCCGGCGCAGCTCCTCCAGAACGGCCTGCCGGTCGGCTCCCGCCAGGTCCATCTTGTTGACAAAGAGGAAGGTGGGCACGTGGTAGCGATCCAGCAGCCGCCACAGGGTGCGGGTGTGGCCCTGTACGCCGTCGGTGCCGCTGATGACCAGAATGGCGCAGTCCAGCACGTGGAGGGTGCGCTCCATCTCGGAGGAGAAGTCCACGTGGCCCGGCGTGTCCAGCAGAGTGACCTCCAGCCCGTCCAGAGGCAGCACCGCCTGCTTGGAGAAGATGGTGATGCCCCGCTCCCGCTCCAGTGCGTCGGTGTCCAGAAAGGCGTCCTGATGGTCCACCCGCCCCAGCTTTTTCAGATTTCCGCTCCGATAGAGCATGGCCTCGGACAGGGTGGTCTTTCCCGCGTCCACATGGGCCAGTATCCCAACGACCAGTTTTTTCATCGTATTCCCCATTCGGTTTATTCAGTAGACATTATTTTAGCCGCTTTTAGCCGTTTCTGCAACAGTGGGGAGGGCGCGCTTTCGCGGGCCAAGAAAAGGGCAGTCCCCAAAAGGGAACTGCCCCATCTGCTGGGAGCTGTTTCGCGATCAGTCCGGCAATCCGTGCCGGACGAGTTCTTCCGTCCAGGGGATGCCCCGCTGCATGGCGCGGCAGTAATCCAGATAAATGTCGCGGTAGTTCCGCCAGACAGAGTCTGCGCTTGTTTCCGTGCCGGAAACGGAGAGCACAGAAAAAGTGAGGGTTTCAGGGAGCTTGTCAATACTGGAAAATACCTTCTCTGCGCCCCGGTAATCGCCCCTGTCGATGAGGGCAAGACCTGCCAGCCGGGGATTGATCTCCGGGTGAGCGATGAAATAGTCTCCCAAACCGCCATAGTCCTTTTCCGCGGCAGCGATGAGCGCCTGTACCCGCTCCAACGCGGCGCTGAGTATGTTCCGGGACAGGAGCAGCAGCTCCTCGTGTTCCGCCTCCCGCACCGGCGTCCCGCTCTCCCAGGGGAAGGGATGGGTCCCGCGTTCGATCAGGGCATTACATGCACCGCCGCCGTCGCAGCGTCTCCGGTCTGTGAACCTGGGCGCGGCGCCGGGGTGCGTGACGGCGAGCTGCAGTTCGTCAAACCGCCAATACTTTAAGCTCAGATACAGGTAAATGGGGAGCGTTCCGTCCTGCGGGGCTCCCTGGGGCGTGAAATGGACGCTCCAAAAATACGGCCCGTCCTTTTTATACAGATAGCGGCTGGAAGAAACACTGACTTTATATTTTTTGCATTCATCCGAACGGAGGGTCTCTTTCATGGCTTCATATAACGGATCGCTGCGCATGTTCATCACCTCACACTGGGTGCTGGGTATATTATAGCGGAGATCCGTTTTTGATTCAAGCTGTCCGAAGGAGGGAAAGAACGTGATTCCCGCTTATGCTCATGCAGCGGGGAGGGGATTTCGACTTGACGCGGCGGTCGAAAAGAAGTATAATTCCTGTATATTTACTTTAAACTGTAAAAGCGCATTGCTTTAAAGCAAAAAAAATCAAAAAGTTCAGGGGGCATTTACTATGGCTAAGGTCAGTTTTTTCAGCGGCGAGCGGGTGCCGCTGGAGATGCATAAGGTCCGTATCGTGCAGAAGCTCTATCTGCCGCCGGTAGAGGAGCGGCTCCAGCACATTACGGAGGCGGGCAACAACACCTTCCTGCTCCAGAACCGGGACGTGTTTTTGGACATGCTCACCGACAGCGGCGTCAACGCCATGAGCGACAACCAGATGGCGGCCATGATGCAGGCCGACGACAGCTATGCCGGCAGCGAGACCTTCAACCGCCTGGAACGCAAGCTCCATGAGATTTTCGGCATGGACTATTTCCTGCCTGCCCACCAGGGCCGGGCCTGTGAGAACATCCTGGCCTCGGCCTTTGTGAAGCCCGGCGACGTGGTGCCCATGAACTTCCACTTCACCACCACCAAGTCCCACATCACCCGCCTGGGCGGCTCGGTGGAGGAGCTGGTCATTAAAGAGGGCCTGAATCCCACCAGCAGCTATCCCTTCAAGGGCAATTTCGACGTGCCCCGGCTGCGCGCCCTCATCGAGAAGGTAGGACCGGAGCACATCCCCTTCCTGCGGCTGGAGGCGGGCACCAACCTCATCGGCGGCCAGCCCTTCTCCCTGCAGAACGCCAAAGAGGTCACCGACCTTTGTAAGGAGTACGGCATCATGACCGTGCTGGACGCCTCCCTGCTGCAGGACAACCTGTATTTCATCAAGCAGCGGGAAGAGGCCTGCAAGGACATGTCCATCCGGGAGATCACCCGGGCCATGGCCGATATGATGGACGTGATCTACTTCTCGGCCCGCAAGCTGGGCTTTGCCCGGGGCGGCGGCATCTGCATCCGGGACGAGGCCACCTGCCTGAAGATGAAGGAGTACATCCCCCTGTACGAGGGCTTCCTCACCTACGGCGGCATGTCGGTCCGGGAGATGGAGGCCATCGCCGTGGGTCTGGAGGAGACCATGGACGAGGACGTGATCTCCCAGGGGCCCCTCTTCATCGAGTATATGGTGGGCGAGCTGGCCAAGCGGGGCATCCCGGTCATCACCCCCGCCGGCGGTCTGGGCTGCCATCTGAATGCCTCTGAATTTGTGCCCCATATCCCGCAGTCCGAGTACCCCGCCGGCGCGCTGGCCGCGGCCATGTACATCGCCGGCGGCGTCCGGGGTATGGAGCGGGGCACCATCAGCGAGCAGCGGGAGCCTGACGGCAGCGAGCGCTTCGCCGAGATGGAGCTGCTGCGTCTGGCCCTGCCCCGCCGTGTGTTCACCCTGTCCCAGGTCAAGTACGCCGTGGACCGCATCGATTGGCTGTACCAGAACCGGGAACTCATCGGCGGCCTGAAATTCGTGGAGGAGCCCGCCGTGCTGCGCTTCTTCTTCGGCCGGCTGGCCCCCACCTCCGACTGGCAGGAGAAGCTGGTGGCCAAGTTCCGGGCCGACTTCGGAGACAGCCTGTAAAAGGACATAGGAGCATAAAAGTCCCGCCGGCGGGCAAATGCCCGCCGGCGGTCTGTTTTACGCCTGCTCCCGTTTGGCCAGCCGCAGAAGGATGGCGGTGCGGTCATCGGTGGCGCCGCCCCTGCGGCTCCCCTCGTCGATGAGAAGGCGGGTGAGCTCCTTGGGACTGGCGCCGTCAAAGGCCCGCAGCTTCTCCCGCAGCCACACGTCCCCGTCGCCGCCGGCCACCCCGTCGGACACCATGAGCACGCAGTCCCCCGGCTCCAGCTGGAAGCGGCCCACGTCAGGAGCGGCGTTGGAGCCGGGGGCCAGCCCGGCGGGAAGGGTGGAGGCCGAGATACGGGTGACGGTGCCGCCCTTTTTGACATAGGTGGGGGCGGCGCCGTATTTGTACACCGCCCCGCTGCCGGTGAACAGGTCCAGCCGCAGCAGGTCGATGGTGGTAAAGCCGCCGGTCTCCTCCCCCTGGAGGGCCAGTGCCCCCCACATGGTGCGCAGCGCCTCTTCCGGAGCCACTCCGGCCCGGAGGAAGCCCTCCAGCAGCCGCACGGCCTCGCTGCTCTCCCGGTGGGCGGCGCTTCCGCTGCCCATGCCGTCGCACAGGAGCACGAAGAGACTGCCGTCCTCCCGCTTGAACCAGGTTCCGGTGTCGCCGGACACAGTCTCACCGTCCTTCTTCCGGGCGGCCACCCCCGCCAGAGCCATAAAGGGCTCCTGCTCCACCAGCACCAGACGCCCCCGGCGCAGGGGGGTCTCATCCGCCGGGCGCAGGGGCACGGCCAGAAGCTGGGAGAGCTTTTTGACCGCCTCAGGCCGCCGGAGGGGCTGGAGCCCCGGGCCCTCGATCTCCAGCCGCAGGTGGCCGGCCTGATCGTAGTAGACGGCGGGGTCGGCCTCCACCCCCAGAGCGGCGAAGTGCTGCCGCAGCCGCCGCTCCCGTACCGGGTCGGGGGAGAGTTCGGCGGAGAGCTCGGCTGCGGCGGAGCCCAGGGCGGCCGAGAGACCGGCGTACTGGCGGCAGACCTCCTCCCGGCTCTCCCGCAGCCGGCTCTTGAACTGGCGGCGGTAAAAAAGGGCGGAGAGCTCCTCATTGGCGGCCGAGAGGAACTGGGGGAACTTCTGGCAGCGGCTGGAGAAGTGCTGGGGAAAGTCGCAGCCCTCCCCCTTGCCCCGCTCCAGCATGGCGGGAAGGGCGTCGTTGAGGGCGTTGTAGGTGTCCACATAGTCCCGCTGCCAGCAGATGAGCTGCTGGGGGCAGCTTTTGCACACCCGGTTGGCGGTCCGGTCAAAGATGCCGGCGGCGTCGTTGTCGTTGGGGTCGGGGGAGGAGAAGACGCCGCGGAGGGCGTCATGGAGCTCCCGGAAGGCCTGGGCAGTGCCCTCCAGCCGGGCCCGGGCGTAAGCGCGGGCCTTGCTCTCGGTGTCCCGCCGGGGCTCCCGCACCAGCAGGGAACGGAGCTGCCGCAGGCCACGCTCGGGCAGGAGCAGGAAGAGGACCGACGCGGCGAATACCTCGTAGAGTATGGAGAGGTGGACGCCGGTGTTCCAGGTCCACAGCACGGCCACCGCGTTGGCCAGCACATAGGCCAGGGCGGTGAAGAGGCGGCCCTGCCGGTGAAAGACCCCGGCCATAACGCCGGAGAAGGCGTAAGCCATGGAGTAGAAGGCCATGCCCTCCCCTGCCAGGTCCATGCCCATCCCGGCGGTGATGCCGATGGCGGCACCCGGGCCCATGCCTCCGGCATAGGCGCAGGCCATCACCACCAGTGCGGCGGCCAGCCGCCCCACTGAGAGATCCCCCAGGAAGGTGACCCTGGACAGGGTCAGGAGCACCGTGCCCCCCAGGATGAGCAGGCTCACCGTCTGCCGCAGGGTGAGGGGATCCTCCTCCCGGTTTTCCCGCCAGGGGGAAAAGGCAATGCGGTAGAAGTAGGCCGACGCGCCGGCGAGAAGTATCTCCGTGCCGAAAAAGATCAGGTTCTCCGGCGTCCAGCCCCGGTCGGAGAGGTAGACGAAGCCGGTGACCGCGTCCATCCCGGCGGCAGCCAGGGGCATGAACCAGGCCGCCCGGTAGGGGCGAATGTCATAAAAGGCGAAGGCCACCGAAAAGACCAGAATGGCCGCCGCCGCGTACCGCAGCCCCTCGGCAAAACCCAGAAAGACCAGGTAGCCGAAGCAGGCGCCCAGCAGGGCGGAAAAGCCGTCCAGTCCCGAGCCGGAGGCCGCCACCATTCCCAGTCCAAAGGGAGCGTATCCGCCGAAAAGCTCCGCCCCCGCCAGGATCGCGCTGAGCAGGAAGCGCATGGCGCACTCGGCGCACCGCACCAGCGCCGGCGCCCGCAGCACCAGCCGCCCGGTCTCCCGCATCTCCTCGCTGACCCGGGCCGCCCGGGTTCTCAGATCGTTTTTTGCTGCCATCTCGGCTCCTCCTGTCTGTTCCGCGCAGATGCGTGGTCTTTTGTTCCACTTGAGTATAAACCATATTATGGAAAAAGACGGTCGGAAGAGGAGGAGAAGCCGGGGAAATCAGGCCCGCCGGAAAGCGCTTGCCCGAAGCTCCGCGATATGGTATGATGAACAGAATGAGAAACCGATGGAACAGTGAGGAATCACCGTGAAGATAGGCAATGTCACCATACCGACGCCGCTGGCGCTGGCCCCCATGGCGGGGGTCACCGACCTGGGCTTCCGGGCCGTGTGCCGGGAGCTGAGCGGCTGCTATACCATTACCGAGATGGTCAGCTCCAAGGCCCTGTGCTACCAGGACAAAAAATCCATCCCCCTGCTGAAGCTGGCGGAGGGGGAGCACCCCGCCGCGGCTCAGATCTTCGGCAGCGACCCGGCGTGTATGGAGCAGGCCGCAGGCATCGCCGGGGAGGTGTCGGGAGCGGAGATCATCGACATCAACATGGGCTGTCCCGTGCCCAAGGTAGCCCAGAGCGGGGACGGCTCCGGCCTGATGCGCACCCCCGAGCTGGCCGCCCGGGTGCTGGAGGCGGTGGTCCGGGGGGCGGGCGGCCGCCCGGTAACGGTGAAATTCCGCCTGGGCTGGGACAAGGGCTCCATCAACTGCGTGGAGTTCGCCCGGATGATGGAGCAGGCGGGGGCCGCCGCCGTCACGGTCCACGGCCGCACCCGCAAGCAGATGTACGCTGGGGAGGCCAACTGGGACTATATCCGCCAGGTGAAGGAGGCGGTGAGTGTTCCGGTCATTGCCAACGGCGACGTGTTCTCTCCCCAGGCCGCCCTGCGCATCCGCAAGGTGACCGGGGCGGACATGGTCATGGTGGGCCGGGGGGCCTTCGGCAACCCCTGGCTGCTGCAGCAGTGCGCCGCCGCCCTGAAGGGGGAAGAGATCCCCGAATTGCCCCCGCTGGCACAGCGGTGCGACACGGCGGTGCGGCAGTTCGAGCTCAACGCCGCCCACAAGGGGGAGAAGATCGCCTGTCTGGAGGCCCGGCGGCACTACGCCTGGTATCTCAAGGGCGTGCCCTATGCGGGCTATTATAAGGAGCAGATCTCGAAGATCTCCGCCATGGAGGATATCTACCGGATTACAGAAGGCATCAAGCGGGACCTGCGGTAAGTCCCGCGGGAAGCTTTGAGAGAAAGGACGGTGAAGCCGTGTCAACCGAATCGGAGCGCATCGCCCGGGCCAGGCAGGGGGACGAGGCGGCCTTCGCCGCCCTGGTGGAAGAACACCAGAGCCGGGTGTACAACCTGGCCCTGCGGATGACGGGCAATCCGGAGGACGCCGCCGACCTGGCCCAGGAGGCCTTTGTCAACGCATGGCGGGGGCTGGCCAGGTTCCAGGGGGAGAGCTCCTTTGCCACCTGGCTCTACCGCCTGACCACCAATGTGTGTATCGATTTTCTGCGCCGGGAGAAGCGGCGCGGCGCGCTGTCCATGACCATCTCGCTGGACGGTGACGAAGAGGAGCGGCAGGCCGAGGTGCCCGACCATCGCTATGATCCCCACCGGGAGGCTGAGCGGCGGGAGCTGCGGGAGGCTATCCGGGGCGGACTGGCACAGATGTCTGAGGAGCACCGGCAGGTGCTGGTGCTGCGGGAGCTGGACGGATTCTCTTACGCCGAGATCGCCGGCCTTTTAAAGCTGGAGGAGGGGACGGTGAAATCCCGCATCGCCCGGGCACGGCTGGCCCTGCGGAAGTATTTGCTGTCCACCGGGAACTTTTCCGGCTCAGGTTCGTCTACAGGACAGTAACAGCCTATCTGATCCCCGGAGAGAAAGGAGGGAGTGCCCATGGTCTCCTGTGACGAGGCGCTGGAGCTGATCAGCGCCGGAGTGGACGGCGAGCTGACAGCGGAAGAAACGCGTATATTGGAAGAGCACCTGGATCATTGCCAGGCGTGCCGGGCGCTCCTGGAGGAGCTCCGGTCCATCCATGAGGAGATGTCCGGCCTGAATGTCCCGGCGCCCGCCGGCCTGGCCGAAGGGGTTATGGAGCGGGTGCGGGCGGAAAAGGTGGTCCCCATGAAGCCCGTCCGTTCTGCCCGGAAGCGCTGGAGAACCTGGGCGGCCAGCGCCGCGGTATTCGCCGTGGTGCTTCTGGGGGCAGGCACGCTGCGGCATGAGGCGGCCCCCGCCGCCAATGAGGCCACGGCGGCACAGGGCGCCCGGATCGAGACCACCTCCGGCAGCACCGCCCCGGTCCCTGAGCCTGAAATGGCGGCCGCCGGCCGGAGCGGTGAGACGGCCGCTGACGTTTACACCGGCAGCGCCCCGGAGAGCGCCGCACCGGCGGAGGGAGCCGAAAGGACGGACGGCGGGGAAAGCGGCTCTGCCGAAGATAAGGATAAGAGAACAGGACCGGCCCTGTTTTCTGCTGTGCCGGATGCCCTTGGCGAAGCGGAGAGCGCCGCCATGGAGCGGCTGCTGGAGGAGCTGGAGTGGGAAGACTATACCTGGCTCTCGCCCGAAGCAGCCATGACGGAGCGGGACGGGGAGAAGCTGATCCTCACCTGCGACGGCCTGACGGAGGACGGCGGGAGCTGTGCCTTCCGGCTGGAGCGGGGGGACGGGACCCCGGTGGCCCGCTATCTGGTGGAGCTGGACGGCGGTGCGGTGACGGAGGAACCCTCCGAGTCCTGATTTGACACAATGAACAATCCGGTTTTTACGTCTGAAAAGGTCTGTGGGCAATCTCCACAGACCTTTTTTTCCTGTTTTTTTGCTGAATTGCGTGATTTGCACTATTTTTCTAAAATTGCAGTTGCCATGATGCCGGTTTTGAGTTATAATGACTAATGTCAGTCGTGATGATCCATCGGGGCACACTGCTGGCCCGATTTCAAACGCAAGGAGAGGAAACATATGAGCTATTCCGCGCAAAACATCCGCAACATCTGCCTGCTTGGCCACGGCAGCAACGGCAAGACCACCCTGGCAGAGAACATGCTGTATCTCACCGGCGGCTCCATCCGCATGGGTTCTCCTGTGGACGGCAATACCGTTTGTGATTACGATCCCGAGGAGATCCGCCGTCAGATTTCCATCTCCCTGGCGGTGGCTCCCGTGGAGTATAAGGGCTGCAAGATCAATGTGCTGGATACTCCGGGCTACTTCGACTTCTGCGGCGAGGCCATCGAGGCCCTGAGCGTCTCGGGCGCGGCCGTCATCGTCTGCTCCGCCAAGGCGGGCATGAGCGTGGGCGCCGAGAAGGCGTGGGAGTACTGCGAGTCCCGCAAGATGCCCCGCATCCTCTACATCTCCAAGACCGACGAGGAGAACTCCGACTATAACGCCGCCTTCGCCACTCTGCGCGAGCGCTTCGGCAAGAATATTGCCCCCGTGGTGGCCCCCATCTGGGATGCGGACAAGAAGGTCATCGGCATCATCGACGTGCTCCATAAGCGGGCCTACGAGATGCAGAATGGCAAGCGGGTGGAGATCCAGGTGCCCGACGACAAGCTGGCCGTGCTGGACGAGCTGTACGACGCCCTGAAGGAGTCGGTGGCCGAGACCAGCGAGGAGTTCATGGACAAGTACTTCAACGGCGAGGACTTCACCTACGCCGAGATGGTCCAGGGCCTGCGCCAGGGCGTGCGGGACCTGTCCCTCTTCCCCGTGGTCTGCGGCTCCGCGGTCCAGGGCCTGGGTACCCTGATGCTGCTGGACACCATTGTGGACCTGGTCCCCAACCCGCTGGAGGGTTCCCCCGAGGTGGTGGAGAATGCCGACGGCGAGCTGGAGGAGTATGTCCTGTCCGACCGCGCCTATCCCTGCGCCTATGTGTTTAAGACCACCTCCGACCAGTACGGCAAGTACTCCTACGTGAAGGTGCTCTCCGGTTCCATCACCCCCGATATGCCCATGGTCAATGCCCGCACCGGCGAGACCATGAAGCTGGGCCGCCTGTATGTGGTCAAGGGCAAGAAGACCGAGGAGGTCAAGGAGCTGGTCTGCGGCGACATCGGCGCTGTGGCCAAGATGGATGCCCTCAAGACCGGCGATACCCTGTGCGACAGCCGCAAGGTCATCAAGGTCGCCCCCCTGCCCCTCCCCGAGCCCTGCTATTCCGTGGCCATCGCCCCCAAGACCAAGGGCCAGGAGGACAAGATCGCCGCCGGTCTGACCCGCCTGAACGAGGAGGACCTGACCTTTAACTGGATGAGCAACGCCGAGACCCGCCAGATGGTGGTCTCCGGCACCGGCGATATGCAGATGGACGTGCTGGTGTCCAAGCTGAAGAACCGCTTCAGCGTGGAGGCCGAGCTCTCCATCCCCCGCGTGGCCTACCGCGAGAAGATCCGCAAGAAGGTGGAGGTCCAGGGCCGCCACAAGAAGCAGTCCGGCGGTCACGGCCAGTTCGGCGACGTCAAGATCCGCTTCGAGCCCGGCGAGAGCGAGGAGCTGGAGTTCTGCGAGGAGGTCTTCGGCGGCGCGGTGCCCAAGAACTACTTCCCTGCCGTGGAGAAGGGCCTGCGTGAGGCCGTGCAGCACGGCGTGCTGGCCGGCTATCCCGTGGTCAACCTGAAGGCCACCCTGTACGATGGATCCTACCATCCCGTGGACTCCTCCGAAATGGCCTTCAAGACGGCGGCCCAGCTGGCCTACAAGGCCGGCCTGCCCGACGCCAATCCCACCATCCTGGAGCCCATTGGCGAGCTGAAGGTCACCATCCCCGACAGCTACATGGGCGACATCATCGGCGACCTGAACAAGCGGCGCGGCCGCGTCATGGGCATGAACCCCGACGGCAAGGGCAACCAGATCGTGGAGGCCGAGGTCCCCATGGCCGAGATGATGACCTATGCCATCGACCTGCGCTCCATGACCCAGAGCCGCGGCTCCTTCACCTTCCACTTCGTCCGCTATGAGGAGGCTCCTCCCGTGGCCCAGCAGAAGGCGATCGACGCCGCCAAGGCCATTCAGGACCTGGACAACTGACCGTAAAAAACAGCGCTCCCCCGGCGTTCGAGTGCCGGGGGAGCGTTTTTGCATGTTCAGCGGCCGGCGCCGCGCCGTTCATGAAGGCTGACAGCCAGGCTGGCCAGGGAGGCGGCGCAGAGGATGCCCAGGGCAATGGCTCCCGCCTCAGAGAGGAGGAGCCGGGCCCGCTGGCCGAAGGACTCATAGTCCCCCCGGACGAAAAAGCTCATCATATAGTACAGGTCGCCGCCGGGGATAAGGGGGATGAGCATGGGGACCAGCAGCATGAGCACGGGGGCCTTGAGCACCCGGGCCAGTACCTCGCTGAGCAGGGCCACAGCCAGGGTGGCGCAGAGCAGGGCGGGGAATACGTCCAGTCCGTGGCACACGCCGGCCAGATAGACCACCCAGCCCAGGCCGCCCCCCAGCATGGACCAGATCAGCTTCCGGCCCCGGATGTTGAAGAGAATGGAAAAGCCCAGGGCGCCCACGCAGCCCATGGCGGTCTGAAGAACATACCACGCCATGCCCTCACCTCCAGAAATGCATCAGCACTACAGCAAAGCCGATGGCGATGGCCAGTGCCTTCAAAATGGCCTCGCTGATGCCCAGAAGGCCGGAAATAGTGTCGCCGCTGATCATATCCCGCAGAGAGGTGGTAAAGGCAATGCCGGGGATGAGGAGCATGATGTTGCCGATGGTGATCTTGTCGGGATTCTGTCCCAGCCCCAGAGAGACCATGGCCACCACCGCCAGGGCGGCCAGCATGCTGCTGAGCAGGTTGAGCAGGATGCTGTTGAGCCGCAGCCGGGCGCCAAAGCGCAGGGAGGCGAAGAGGAGCACGCCGGAGCAGGCGGCGGCCAGCGCGTCGGAGAAGGTGCCGCCGAAGAAGATGGAGAAGGCGGCCGAGATCATGGCATACATGGCGCACTGGGCCTGAAGCGGATACGCGGGCGCCCGGCGCAGCCCGCCCACAGCCTGCCGGAAGCGGGGCACGTCCACAGGCCGGGCGCAGAGGGAGCGGGACAGGGCGTTGACCCGCTCCACCCGGCCCAGATCGGTATCCCGGGCCATGATGCGCCGGGTCTGGGTGATGACCCGGCCCTCCGGCGTGTGGACGGTGAGTACGATGCTGGAGGTAATGGTAAACACGTCGGCCTTGGAGAAGCCGTAAACGGCGCACAGCCGGGAGATGGTGTCCTCCACCCGCATCACTTCGGCGCCGCTGGTGAGCAGCAGCTCCCCCATGTCCAGGATGCAGGAGAGGACCGCCTCGTTCCGGGCGGGATCGGCGGTGGGTGATGCGGCCCGCGCCGGGGTGGATGGCTCCATGGAACAGCCGCCTCCTTCTTGCGGTAAGATGAAATGTCTGTCTCAGATTATAGCAAGTCCCGCCGCCGGCGGCAAGAGGGAGGGACGGCACCCGGGAGCGAAACAGGCCGCCGCAGAGGAACGCTCTGCGGCGGCCTGTTGATTCAGGGCTCGCGCTCGGTGCTGTAGATCACTGTGGGCTCAAAATCCAGCAGATGCTGCACCACCTTGCAATGTCTGGCTTCAGCAATGAGCTGCTCTTTCAGCTCTTCGGGAAATTCCCGGGGGAGCACGATATTGGTCCGGAACTCCCTGACCTCCCGGTTGTCCTCAGCCAGCACCAGGTCCATCTGGACGCGGAGGGCTTCGGTGGGGATGTGGTGCTCGGCGCAGAAATTCCGCACATGGATGCCCTGGCAGGCGGTCATGGCGGCCAGGAAAGTGTCCCAGGGGGTGGGCGCGCTGCCGTCGCCGCCATATTCTTTGGAGTAGTCGGTGTGGAATTCCATCACCTTGCCGCTGCCGGGGCTGAGTACCTGGATATCGGTCCGGTAACCGCCGGGAAAGCTGGCCTGTGTACGATGCTTCATCCTGTCACTTCCTGCTTCCGGCGATCATTCAAAGTAGTTGACGTTGAAGGCGTCAGACTCGAACATGGGGACCTTGGCGCCCTTGTAGGTCTCGGCCAGATGGGCGGCGTACTCATCGGTGTGCATGGCGTCGTCCATCAGCTTCAGCCACTCCGCGTCCGCGTTCTCCTCGGCCACCACCAGGCAGGTGCCGGCCACGGTCATGGTGACGTCCATACCCTCGATGGCCAGCAGGTGGGCGGGCTTGGCGGGATCATCGGAGAGATAGACGGTAACAGCAGTGACGGTGATGCAGTCCACATCCTCAAAAGCGCCCCACTTGCTTCTGGACTCCATCTCCAGGATCTCGATATTCTTGGGATTGGAGGTGATATCCAGTACGGTGGGATAATCCTCAGTGTGGTCCAGCTCGATCAGGCCGCAGGACTCCAGGATATCCAGCTCTCTGGCGCGGTTGACGGAGTCGTTGGAGATCGCAATGACGGCGCCGTCAGGCAGCTGATCCAGAGAGGTGTACTTGCGGGAGTAGAGACCCTCAGGGAAGGTGGAGATGGGCTCGCCGGGAGCTACCAGGGTGGTGCCGTTGCTCTCGTTGAACGCAGCCAGATATTTCTTGTTCTGCGTGAAGTTGGCGTCGATCTCGCCCTCCTGGGTGGCCATGTTGGTGGTGATCACATCGCTGAAGACCTGGGGACGGATCTCATATTTGGAATCCTTCAGGGCTTCGGCTACATAGAGGATATCGGGCTCCTCACGGGCCAGACAGCCCACGGTGATGACGGTCTTTTCCTCCGGCGTGGGAGTGGGAGCAGGAGCGGGCTCGGAGGAGGGGGCGGGCGCGGAGGAAGGCGCGGGAGTGGCGGCGCTCTGACCGCCGCAGGCACAGAGCAGGGCCAGCAGCATGGCGGCGGCCAGCAGCAGGGAAACGGTTTTCTTTTTCATGGGGCACTCTCCTTTGTTTTTTATATCCGGCGGCCGGCAAACAGCCATGGCCGCGGGAAATCATTTCAGCTTCTGATAGATGGCAAGACCCACGTGCTGGATGATCTGTACGAAGATGATCAGGATCAGGACCGTACTGTACATCACCCGGTCGTCGAAGTTCTGGTATCCGTAAGTCAGCGCCACGGCGCCCAGGCCGCCGGCGCCCACGATGCCCGCCATGGCGGTGTAGCCCAGGATGGACACCACGGCCAGCGTCAGATTGGAGACGATGGAGGGCACCGCCTCGTGGATGAGGACGTGGACCACGATCTGCCAGTCCGACGCGCCGAAAGACTTGGCGGCCTCGATCAACCCGGGGTCCACTTCCTTCAGGCTGGTCTCCATCAGCCTGGCCACCAGCGGAGAGCCAGCCACCGTGATGGCGAAAACAGCGGCGTTGGGACCAATGGACCGGCCTACCACCAGACGGGTGATGGGGATGATGGAGATGATCAGGATCACAAAGGGGGTGGAGCGGACGATGTTGATGAGAATACTCAGGGTCTCGTAAATAAAGCGGTTGGGGCGCAGGCCCTGTTTGTCGGTCAGTACCAGGACGATGGCAATGGCAAAGCCGCAGATGGTGCAGGTGACGGAGGCAAAGGCGAGCATGTACACCGTCGTCCAGAACCCGGGGATCACGATGCGCCGGATCAGTGTGGGAACATCCTTATAAAACATCCTGCAGTACCCTCCATTCTACCTGAGCCCGCTTCAGAAATGCTTCCAGCGCTGCCAGCTCATGGCCGGCAATATGTATGGTACAGCAGCCGTAGGTGCCGGTGCAGTAAGTTTCCACCCGGTCCCGTACCAGCTCATAGGCGATGCCGGTCTCCAGCGCCATGCGGGAGAGCAGGGTGGAGGCGGTGTCCATGGGATAGATGATCTCCACGTTGACGCCTCCGGCGGGAAGGGACTGGCTGGAGGCCTCACTGAGCAGCTCGGACAGGACCTGGGGCTGCTTGAGAAAAATGTCCTTCACCTCGCCGGTGCACGTGAGCACGCCGTGGCTCAGGACCGACACCCGGCTGCAAATCTGCTTGACCACATCCATCTGGTGGGTGACCACGATGATGGTGAGCCCCAGCTCCCGGTTGATCTTTTTCAGCAGCTCCAGGATGGAAATGGTGATATTGGGGTCCAGGGCTGAGGTGGCCTCGTCACAGAGCAGGATACGGGGCTCCATGGCCAGCGCCCTGGCAATGGCCACCCGCTGCTTCTGGCCGCCGCTGAGCTCCCTGGGGCGGGCGTTTTTCTTGTCATTGAGCTCCACCAGGGACAAAAGCTCGCTGACCCGCCTGTCGATCTCGGCGGCGGAACGCTTCCAGCACTTCATGGGCAGGGCGATATTCTGATATACGGTCATGCGGTCCATCAGAAGAAACTGCTGAAAGATCATGCCGATGTTGCTGCGGAAGCGGCGCATCTCCTGCTTGCTCAGCTGGCTGACCTCTACGCCGTCGATCTTCAGGCTTCCGCCGTCATAGGGCTCAAGACCGTTGATGCAGCGCAGCAGTGTGGATTTCCCCGCGCCGCTGACGCCGATGAGCCCGTAGATCTCTCCGTCCCGGATCGTGATGTCGATATTCTTCAAAACTTCATTGCTGCCAAAGGACTTTTGCAGATGCCTGATCTCGATCATTTCATCCCCTCCGGTCAAAACGCAGTTTGTATGTGGAGTTATGTGGGAATAGAAGGATAAATCAACAGTGTTACTGTATCATAAATGCCTGTACATGTTAAATTGGGTTTTCTAATGTAAGAATCCACAGAATATTTGCATTTTGAATAGGATTTTTGCACCAGATGAGGGGATTTGTGCATTCCGGGGGGGCAAAGGGACGGCAGATGAAAAAAGCAGCGTCCCCGGCCGGGGACGCTGCTGCAAAACGATCATAATCAGCAGGCTGCCTTATTTTTCTTCATAGAGCTCGATAATGGCATCATCGTGGATGACAAAGGCCAGACGGACGGTGTCACTGAGCACCTCGGGCCCGAAAATGACCCGCTGGGCCTGGGCAATATAGGGGGCCATGTCATCCACCTTGTAGGCCACATGGGGCTGCTTGGAGAGGATCTCGGGGAACCGGGTGCCCTCTTCAAACTTCAGGTACTCGATCTTATAGTCGTAGGCGTCAACGCTCTCGTTGACCCAGAAGCCGCCCCACTCGTTGTAGACCATGTTGGGCTTTTTGTTGAGCACGGGGATACCGATGTGCATATATTCGGCTGCCATGGCAGTTCCTCCTGTCTTTATGATTCGGAAGCCAGCTCCTGATAGAACTGATACGCCTCCCGGTCGGTGAACTTCTCATGTACGATCTTGGCTACCGCCTGGCACATGGCGGCGGGGTGTTTGCTCTGGAAAATGTTGCGGCCCATGTCCACGCCCCGGGCGCCGTCGGAGATGGCGCGGTAGGCCATGGTCAGCGCCTCGTCCTCGGGCAGCTTTTTGCCGCCGGCAATGACGATGGGCACGGGGCAGGCGGCCACTACCTTTTCAAAATCGTCGCAGTAGTAGGTCTTGACAAAGGATGCGCCCAGCTCGGCCAGCATCCGGGTGGCCAGCAGGAAATACTGGGTGGTGCGCTCCATCTCCTTGCCCACCGCGGTGACGCCCAGAACGGGGATGCCGTAGCGCTCGCCGGCGTCCACGGCCCGGCAGAGGGTCTCCAGAGACCGGGCCTCGCCCGCGCCGCCGATGAAGCACTGCATGGCCACGGCGGAGGCGTTCATGCGGATGGCGGCCTCCATGTCGGCGCCCAGGCCGTTGCCGGTGCTCATGTCGTCCTTGAGAACGCTGGCGTCATAGGTGGCCCGCAGGCAGACGGGCTTTTGTACCGTGGGCGGGATGCAGGAGCGGATGGCGCCCCGGGTGGCCATGAGCACGTCGGCATACTGGCACAGGGGGGCGATGGTCACGTCCATGCGCTCCAGGCCCGCGGTGGAGCCCATGATGTAGCCGTGGTCAAAGGCCAGCATCACGGTGTTGCCGCTCCTGGGGTTAAAGAGGCGGGAGAGACGGTTTTTCGCGCCCCAGTCGCCGTGGCCCAGGCCCTTGGCGAAGAATGTCTGCTCCGGGGCGGGAATGTCCAGATGATAGTCCTTTGCGGCCTTGTTTCCGATCGCGTCTGCCATGGCTTACTCCTTGCTGAACGCGGGGGTGCGGCAGGGCGTGTTCCACAGGCGGAGGAACTCGTCGTCCCACCTGGCGATGTTCATCTGGAAGCCGCCGGCCTCCTGCACGGTGAGGATCTCGCCCACCATATTGCCAACGACCTCAACGCCCTTGGCCTTCAGGAACTCCACGGTGTCCTTGAACAGCACCAGCATCTCCATCATGGTGGTGGCGCCGCAGCCGTTGATCATGACAAAGGCCCTGTCGCCGGCCTTCAGCTCCAGATTTTTGCACAGGGCCTCGGCCACCGTGGCTACCGTGTCCCTGGAGGACATCATGGGCACCCGGACGCCGCCGCCCTCGCCGTGCTGGCCGGCGCCGATCTCCATAAGGTCGGTCTCGCCCAGGTCGCCGAAGGACATGCCGTTCTGGGGATGGGTGGCGTCGGTGGACTTGACGGTGATGGAGGCCATGCTGTCGGCGTAGCGCTGGGCGATGTCGGCTACCTCGTCCAGGGTCTTGCCCTCCCGGGCGGCCGCGGCGGCGATGTGGTACAGGGCCACTGCGCCGGCCAGGCCTCGCTGGTTATTCTCGCCGTTGGGATCGAACTGGATCTCCTCGCCGGTGACCACCTGGCGGACATTGAGACCGGCCTTCCTGGCCAGCTTCATGGCCTGCTTGCCGGCCAGCTGGTCGCCGGCGTAGTTCAAGGTCAGCAGCAGCACGCCGTGGCCCTTGTCGGCCATCCTCATGGCGTCAAACACCAGCTGGCCGTTGGGAGCGGCGAAGATATCGCCCACAGCCTGGATGTCCAGCATGCCCTTGCCCACAAAGCCGGCCTGGGCGGGCTCATGGCCGGAGCCGCCGTAGGTGACGATGGTCACGCGGTCGGCATTGGCCAGGTCCTTGCTGATGACCAGATGGCCCTCCACGTCCAGGATATCGCTGTAAGCCAGCCCCAGACCGGCCAGTTCCTCGTCGGTGACCGTCTCGGGGGCGTTGATGAACTTCTTCATTTTCATGGCAGAATACCTCCAGTCAAAATTTGGTGCCGATCAGATCCCGCCCGTGCGGGGAGAAAGCAAGGTTATGCTTCGGCCAGCCCCCGGAAGAAACAGGCCATGGACACAGCGCCGGCGTCGGGGGTGCCGATGGTCTTGGTGCCATAGCTCTTGGCCCGGCCGAACTTGGAGACGAAGTTTTTGGAGTCCTCCGCGCCCTGGGCAGCTGCCTGGGCGGCGGCGGCAAAGAGCCCGTCTGCACTGTCCCCCTCATAGGCCGCGATGGCCTGGCTGGCGGGAATGAGGGCGTCCATCATGGTCTTGTCCCCCACCTTGGCGCCCGACATATCGTCGATCTCCTCAAAGGCCCGGGCAAAAATGGCCTTGATGCCCTCTATGCCGATCTCATCTCCCACGGGAGCGTCCTCCTGCATGCCGTCCAGCCAGGTGTTCCAGAGAGGAACGGCGCTGCCGCCGTTGAGGGACATGACGGCCATGGCGGCGTCGTCCAGCATGGACTGGATGCCGCCGTCCGAGGCGTCCACCGCCGCGGAGATGGCGCCTGCGATCTTGGCCATGGTCAGACCGTGGTCGGCGTCGCCGAATTTGGAGTCGATCTCAGTCAGCTCATCCTCCGCGGCAATGACGGCCGCGCAGGCATTTTTTAGGCGTGCTGCGAATTCAGTCTTTGTCATATGTTGCTGCCTCCCGTTTTGACAGAATCAACAAATTTCCGGAGTATAATCCATTCTAACATAATGTCTGCTGAATAAACCGCTTTGCGGTTTATTCGTGCGGCAGCAGCCGCACAATTCGATCAAAAGGGCCATTCTCGGCCCTTTTGATCGAATTCAGGCATTGTTACAATGCGTATTTCCGATGAAGCGCCACAGCGCTTCATCGGAACGTGCAAGGTTTTTGGGCGGTTTCGCCCAAAAACCTTGCACCCGAACAAAGCTGTTTGGTCTTGTAAGCCTTGGCTTTCAAGGCCTACAGCTTTGTTCAGTACGCATTAACATAGGCAGTATGCGTTTTCAAGGGATATGGACCGTCTTTTGACGGATGAAAAAACACACGCCCAGGAAGGAGGCTTCCGAAGCGCGTGTTGATTCAAGGTAACATGTCCGGGCGCGGAGAGGGGTTCCCATCTCCTTGACAGCAGTTTGGGAAACGGGCAGGATTCTATATAATATATTGCTGAAACAGATCCACTTCTGACTGCAGCGTTTCCAGAAAACGGCTCACGTGGTATCCGTCGGCGGAGGCATGGTGGCACGTGATGGACAAGGGCATCACGGTCCTTCCGCTCTCCTCAAAAAACCTGCCCGCTTCCACGGAGGGGAAAAAGTACGTCTTGTTCTCATAGGTGTGAACGGCAAAGTGGCGGAAGGAGATCCACGGAACACAGGATACCGTGTACGCGTTGGGCGGCGGGGTCCGGCCGGCCTGCGCCAGGATGCCGTGATTGCCGCCGTACCGCGTGCTGTTCTCCAGATAAGAGCGGTAAAACGATTTGAAATCGTCATCATACTCCGTCCACATCAGGGAAAAGGTCTTGTCGTCATCGTGGAATACCGCATAGAGGGGAGTCAGGGTATCATAATACCCGATTTGGCCGTCTTTTTCCGCGATCTTGAATTCCTGCTGCCGGTTCAGGGTCCTGGTCACGAGCCACAGATAAGCGGGATAGAACTTCATGCCCGCCTGTTTCAGGGATGCTCTCATGTTGGTTACGTCCAGATCCGCCGTAATGGAATAGCCTGTGGGAGCCATCTTTGAAAAGTAGTAAAAGACCTGCCCGCGGGGCCATGTCCGCAGATCGACAGGCGTAAAACAGGGTTCCTTTTTCACTGTGATCCCTCCTGATCAAATGGACCATGGTGTTGGTCCGTTCCTCTGTGGACATTGTAACAATGCCTGAATTCGATCAAAAGGGCTGAGAATAACCCTTTTGATCGAATTGTGCGGCTGCTGCCGCACGAATAAACCGCAAAGCGGTTTATTCAGCAGACATTATTATAGGGCAAGGCATCCGCTCCCACAACAAACGCTCCGTAGAGTTCAGGCCGGCCTAATGCCTGAAAGCATACAGCCCCGGTCCATAGGACCGGGGCTGTGTTCGATCAATGCAGTTCAGCGGATGGATCAGGCTCTGGGATTCTTGATGGCGGCCTGCGCGGCGGCCAGCCGGGCGATGGGAACGCGGTAGGGGGAGCAGGAGACATAGTCCAGGCCCACCTTGTGGCAGAACTCCACGCTGGTGGGGTCGCCGCCGTGCTCGCCGCAGACACCCAGGTGGATGTCGGGGCGGGTGGCCCGGCCCATTCTGGCGGCCATCTCCACCAGCTTGCCCACACCGTTCTGATCCAGGTGGGCGAAGGGATCGGACTCATAGATCTTCTGATCATAGTAGTAGCTGAGGAACTTGCCGGCATCGTCGCGGCTGAAGCCGAAGGTCATCTGGGTCAGGTCGTTGGTACCGAAGGAGAAGAACTGGGCCTCCTTGGCGATCTCGTCGGCGGTGAGGGCGGCACGGGGGATCTCGATCATGGTGCCCACCTCATACTTCATGTCCAGGCCGGAGGCTGCGATGAGCTTGTCGGCGGTGGCAATGATCACGTCCTTGACGAACTTGAGCTCCTTGGCGTCGCCCACCAGGGGGATCATGAGCTCGGGGAGCATGTTCCAGTCGGGGTGCTTTTTCTGCACGTTGATGGCGGCGCTGATGATGGCGGTGGTCTGCATCTCGGCGATCTCGGGGTAGGAGACGGCCAGACGGCAGCCGCGGTGGCCCATCATGGGGTTGAACTCGTGGAGAGAGTCGATGACGTTGTGGAGCTTCTCCACAGAGATGCCCATCTCGTCGGCCAGCTCGGCAATGTCCTCTTCCTTGGTGGGCAGGAACTCATGCAGCGGGGGATCCAGGAAGCGGATGATCACGGGGTGGCCCTGCATGGCCTCGTAAATGCCCTCAAAGTCGCCCTGCTGATAGGGCATGATCTTGGCCAGGGCCTTCTTGCGGTCGTCCACGTTGTCGGAGACGATCATCTCCCGGATGGCCTTGATGCGGTCGCTCTCAAAGAACATGTGCTCAGTGCGGCACAGGCCGATGCCCTCGGCGCCGAAGGCGTAGCCCTGGGCGGCGTCCCGGGGATTGTCGGCGTTGGTGTACACCTTGAGCTGGCGGTACTGGTCGGCCCAGGCCATGAAGCGGCCGAAGGGGCCGGAGGAGGGATCGGCGGGCACGGTGGGAATGGCCTCGCCGTAAATGTTGCCGGTGGAGCCGTCGATGGAGATCCAGTCGCCCTCCTGATAGGTCCTGCCGGCCAGAGTGAAGCATTTGGCGGCGTAGTCCACCACGATCTCGCCGCAGCCGGACACGCAGCAGGTGCCCATGCCCCGGGCCACCACGGCGGCGTGGGAGGTCATGCCGCCCCGGACAGTGAGGATGCCCTGGGAGACCTGCATGCCCTCGATGTCCTCAGGGGAGGTCTCCAGCCGGACCAGGATGACCTTCTCGCCCCGCGCATGCCACTCCTTGGCCTCCTCGGCGGTAAAGACCACCCGGCCGCAGGCGGCGCCGGGAGAGGCGGCCAGGCCCTTGCCCACGGCCTGGGCCTTCTTCAGGGCGGCGGCGTCGAACTGGGGATGGAGCAGGGAGTCCAGCTGCTTGGGCTCCACGCGGAGGACGGCCTCCTTCTCGCTGATCATGCCCTCATCCACCAGGTCCACAGCCACCTTCAGGGCGGCGGCGGCGGTGCGCTTGCCGTTGCGGGTCTGGAGCATGTAGAGTTTGCCGTTTTCAATGGTGAACTCCATGTCCTGCATGTCCTTGTAATGCTTCTCCAGCTTGTCGGCGATGGCGGCGAACTGGTCGTACACCGCGGGCATCTCCTCGTGGAGCTTGCTGATGGGGGAGGGAGTGCGCACGCCGGCCACCACGTCCTCGCCCTGGGCGTTGATGAGGTACTCGCCGAACAGGGCCTTCTCGCCGGTGGCGGGGTTGCGGGTGAAGGCCACGCCGGTGCCGGAATTGTCGCCCGAGTTGCCAAAGACCATGGACTGCACGTTGACGGCGGTGCCCCAGTCATAGGGGATCTCGTTCATGCGGCGGTAGACATTGGCGCGGGGGTTATCCCAGGAGCGGAACACGGCCTTGACGGCCTCCATCAGCTGGGTATGGGGATCCTGGGGGAAGTCCTCACCCTTCTCCTTCTTATAGAACTCCTTGAAGAGCCGGACCAGCTCCTTCATATCCTCGGTGTCCAGCTCCACGTCCTGCTTGACGCCCTTTTTGGCCTTTACATCGTCAATGATCTCCTCAAAGCGCTTCTTGGACAGCTCCATCACCACGTCGGAGAACATCTGGATGAACCGGCGGTAGGAGTCATAGGCAAACCGGGGGTTGTTGGTGAACCTGGCAAAGCCCTCCACCACCATATCGTTGAGACCCAGGTTCAGGATGGTGTCCATCATGCCGGGCATGGAGGCCCGGGCGCCGGAGCGGACCGACACCAGCAGGGGGTTGGAGGCGTCGCCGAACTTCTTGCCGGTGGTCTCCTCCAGCTTGGCCAGATACTCCAGAATCTCGGCCTGGATCTCGGGAGCAATGGTCCGGCCGTCGTCATAATAGCGGGTGCAGGCCTCGGTGGTGACGGTAAAGCCCTGAGGCACGGGCATACCCAGGCCGGTCATCTCAGCCAGATTGGCGCCCTTACCGCCCAGCAGCTCCCGCATGGAGCCGTTTCCCTCACAAAATTGGTATACATATTTATGACCCATGTCAAACTCCTCCTTGATCATCTTAAACATAGAAATTATACCATCTGACGGTGAAAATGCAAGAGTTAAGTCATAATTTCGGACGCGAAGGGTATTTTCGGCAAATTTGCGTCTTGGAAAGGCCTGAAAAGGGAAATTACAGAAGGAAGCCTACATAAAGTAGATAAAAATTTGCAATTTTTGCGTCAAGAAAAGTGTTCCAACAGAGAGAGGTCAAAAAGGACAGAAAGAAAAAAGAAGAAATAGAAAAATCAGGAAAGATAGAGACTGCATAAAAAACCAGGAGGCTTCTTAAAGATAAGAAACCTCCTGTAAGCAGTGAGTAAGACTTAATTCAATGTGTCTAAGACGGACTGTACGGCCTTTTGATCGGCAGCAACCACCAGCAGCACCGAATTTCCCTGCTGCTTAACGATGGCCTGGTCCAGTTTGGCCACCTCCTCAGGCTGGTAGGAGCGAAGGGCCTCCTTCTGGTCGGCTACCCGCTGCTCCAGGGCGGAGAGGGCGGTCTTGGCGGCCTCCTCGCCGGAGAGGGTGAGAACCGCCAGCTCCTCAGCGCCGGCGGTGAGGGAGGTGTACACGGCGCAGCCGGTGACACTCTGGGCGTCGATGCGGTAGAGCGCGCCGCAGGCAGTGTCGGCATCCATCTCCTCCAGTGGCTCGGAGAAAGCGTCCGAATCCAGCAGAGCCTGGGAGACGGCGGCAGGGTCATAGGGCTGCTGAGCGGAGGAGCCGCCGCCGCAGGCCGTGAGTAGCAGGCCCAGGGCCAGCGCCGGCAGGAGCAGGCGCAGGGATGCGAGACGATACATAGCAAAGACTTCCTTTCTCATTCCGGGCCCATCACAGGGATACGGTGTGGCACATCAGATAGGAGAGCCACTCCTTGTACCAGGCCTTGGTGAAGTGGACGCCGTCCACGGTGTTTTCTTTGGCCAGGATGCCCTCGCTGTTGGAGAGGGCGGAGGCCACGTCCAGCAGAACTACCTGCTTCTCCTGGGCGAGCTGGGTAAAGATGGCGTTGTAAACGGCCACCTTCTCGTTGTTTACGTAGGAGCTCCAGTTCTTGGCGCAGAGCTCGGGATTCACGGGGACCAGGTTCTGTAAGTAAATGACGGCGCCGGGCTGGGTGGCCCGGACCTTGTCGATGAGGGCAGCAAATTTGTCGTGGAACCCCTGGTCGTCGTAGTATCCCAGTTCGTTGATGCCAAGGGAGAGGTAGACCTTTTTGAACTGGCCCTGGCAGGCCTCCAGAGCGCCCTGGATGGAGTACTTGACTCCGCCCAGCTCAATGACCTTTTTGGGATCATCCTCCATCACGTCAAAGACGGTGATGCCCTTGTAACAGAAAAAGGTGGTATCCTTGATGCCGCTGAAGAGCTGCAGCCCGTCGGTACGGGAGTCGCCGATGAACAGCGCGTCGGAGAAGTAGGACATATCCACCGCCGGGCTTTCGGGAGCGGGCTGGGTATAGTCATAAGCAGGAGTGGAGGGCGTGGGCGCGGGGGTGGGCGCCGGAGAGGCCGACGGCACAGCCGACTGGGCGGCCGGGGGCGGGGTGGCCATGGAGGGGGGCGCGGGTGTTACCGTCGGGCTTTCGGAAGCGGTGGGAGAGGGGCTGGGCGAGGGCTGGAGGGCCCGGGAGAGGGTGGGGGCCATGAGAAGACCGGTCACCACCACCAGACCTGCCAGCAGCAGGGGGAGGGAGGGACGGCGGGGCGGCCGCTGACTGGATTGGGACATGGATGATTACCTCGTTTCAGGGATGATGGGGTCGCCCAGCAGCAGGGCGCGGAGGGCGTCAAAATCGTGAACCTCCCAGGTGGGGCGGACGGCGGTGGCATTGGGCAGGCTGTGGGGATTGTACCACACGGTGTCCAGCCCGGCGTTGATGCCGCCCTGGATGTCGGAGAGCAGATTGTCCCCCACCACCACGGCCCGCTCCGGAGAGCGGATGTCCATGGCACGGAGGACCAGCTCAAAGAACCGGGCCTGTGGCTTCTGGCAGCCCAGCTCCTCCGAGATGAACAGGCCGCTGAAATAGGGTGGCAGGGGGGAGCGGGAGAAGCGCCCCCGCTGGGCGGAGGCCACGCCGTTGGTGACGATGGCCAGGGTGCAGCAGGGAGCCAGGGCGGCGCAGAGCTCCTCCGCCCCGGGCAGAAGATCATTTCCCTCCGCCAGATGGTCCAGGTAGCAGCGGTTGAATTCCAGGGGATCGTCCTGTCCGCCCATGACATGGGAGAACACGGCAAAGCGCTCCCGCAACAGCTCCTCCCGGCCGATGGTGCCCAGGTCGAAGCGGTGCCACAGGGCCCGGTTGATGGCCAGGTAGAGGGATTCGGTCACATCGTCAAAGGGGTAGCCGTGCTCCTCCAGGGCCCGGCGGAGGGCTTTACGCTCGGCCAGGTCAAAGTCGAAGAGGGTATTGTCGGCATCAAAGAGAACATAGTCATAGCGGGGCATATCACGACCTCCGGAAAGGGGGAAAATGATGGGTGCGGCGGCGGAACACGGTCCACATCCGCATTACCGAGGACACCAGCAGGATGCCCAGGGCCAGTGCGCCGGCCAGGCCCAGGGTATGCATGCCGCGGCTGATGAAAAGGGCGGTCTCGCCGTGGATGGCGTGCTCCATGGTGTAGTAGATGCCGGCGCCGGGCACCAGCGGGAAGATGGAGATGAGCAGGTAGGAGGTGGCGGGGCATTTGCGCAGCCGGGCCATCACCTCGCAGTAGACCGACAGGGCAAGGGAGGCCAGGAAATAGCGCACGATCTCCCCGGGGATCCAGGGGGCGGCCAGCAGATAGACCAGCCAGCCCACCGCGCCCCCCAGGGCGGAGATGGGGATCTCCCGGCCGTGGATATTAAAGGTAACGGCAAAGGCCACGCAGCCCACAAAGGCGTACAGGCAGGGCAGAAAATAAGAGGGGGTGAACAGTTCCATGGTTCACCTCCTACAGCGCGGGCGCCAGGGTCAGCACGAAGCCGGTGCCCAGGGCGATGGCGGTGGCGATGAGCAGGGCCTCCACCGTCTTGTTGACGCCGGAGGTCAGGTCTCCCGACATGATGTCCCGCATGGCATTGGTGAAGGCGATGCCCGGCACCAGGATCATCAGCGCGCCGATGATGATGAAGTCCAGATTCTCCCCCAGGCCGCTTTGTACCAGCAGCAGGGCGCACAGGGCGGAGACCGCTCCGCCTGCCAGGGTGCGGACGAAGGAGTTGGCCCGCAGGCCGCCCATGAGCCACAGGCACAGGCCGATGGCCACGCCGCACAGTCCGCCGCACAGGGCGTCCCGCAGGCTGCCGCCGAAGAACATGGAGTAGGCTCCGCCGCCGGCAAAATCGGCCAGGAGCATCACGGGAAGAGGATAGACGAAGTGCCGCTTCTGGATCTGGTCCAGGCGGTCCAGTGCGGCGGCAAGGGGCGGCGGATCCTGTACGGTCTCCCGGCAATATTCGTTGAGGGATTCCAGCAGGGAGATGTCGGTGCCGTGGGCGGGGATGCGCCGGATCCGGGTGTGGGCGTGGCCGGTGGTATCGGTAAAGCTGATGATGAGACAATTGGGGATGGCAAAGACCTCTCCGGTGGTGACGCCGTAGGCCTGAAGGATGTACTGTACCGATTCCTCCACCCGGTAGATCTCGGCCCCGGTCTCCATCAGGCGGAACCCAAGCTCCGCCGCAAGATCCAGAAGCTGGTCGTAATCAAAATTCAAAGTGGATGATACCTGCCTTTCCGCTGCGCCGCAGGACGCGGCGATCTGCCGGCAGAGCAGTAAGCTCTGGGTGACATAACGCATATCAGGTTAGAGCTTACCTCTTTTTGACGTGGGAGGCAAGAGAAAAGTTGAAGGGAAGAGAAAATTCCATCTAATTGTGAAAAGCAGACAAAAAAGAACCTGTTTACATGGCGGAATCGCCGAAATCCACCGCCCGACGCTCCCGTACCAGCTCTTCATAGAGCTGGTAGAAGGACCAGCCGGCGTTGCCGGGAGTCACCACCGCCTTGTACACCGAGCGGGGGACACCCGCCTTGAGGAGGGCGGAGAGCACCTGGTCCAGCACAGGGCCCCGGAGCCCGGCAAAGACCATGATGCTGTCGGGGATGGAGCCGCCGCCGGCGTCCTCCGGCGCGGGCACGTCCAGCCCGGCAAAGGAGCCTACGGCGCGGGAGAGCAGGTCGGGTGTGATGACCTTGATGCGCAGGCCGAAGCGGATAAAGACCAGCTTGGCCCTGGAGGCCTCGGCCTGGGGGCCGGCGCAGTAATAGAGAACAAGACCGCGGGGAGCGGGCATAGAGATCCCTCCTGATTTTGATTTTTGACAGGGGCAGGGCGCACCGGCTGACCCCTTCTTTTCGGGGGCTCAGTCCACCAGCTTGGCGTTGGGATAGACGCGTTCCATCCGCTCGTCGGGGAAATGCCGGTCCAGAAGGGTGGTGACGGCGTTCTGGGGGGCGGCGGGATCGGTGTGCCGCTGGGTATAGCGGGCCAGGGCCAGGGAGGAGACCGCCATATTGCAGACCATGAAGAGCAGCAGTGCCCATGTGCCGATCCGGCCGACGCGGACTGGGATGCGTTCGATGAGGCCGGAGAGCCGGGGGTAGATGAGCTTGAGCCACACCACCGCCGCGATGCCCCAGAAGAAGCAGTAGAGCAGGTTGATGCGCCCGCCCAGGTTGAAGGGGAGGTGGCTGTAGTCCCAGAAGATGGTGCCGAATACCAGCTCGGTAAAGACGCTGCAGGCGTACTCATAGGCGCCGCCCAGCACCGTGCCGGCAAAGAAGATGGCGCCGTCCCGGCGGTCCTTGTACCGGTAGAGAAGGGCGGTGAGCATCACCGCGCCCAGGCCCCACACCACGCTGAAGGGGCCCCACACCACGCTGGAGCGGCTCATCCAGACGCCCATGGTGTAGCGGCAGAAGAAGGTCTCGATCACGTCCCCCAGAAAGGCGGCGATGACGAAGAGCCACACCAGTTTGGAAAAGCAGCAGCCCCGGGCAAACACGCGGGGGCCGGCGTCTTCTTCCTTTTGGGCGGCTGTTCCGCCCTCCAGGTTGGGATAGGCCCGCAGGACGCGGCGCTGGATGTGCCGGGTGATGGCGTTGCCGAAGTTGTCTGAGATATTGCGGAAATCCTCCTGCAGCTCCAGCAGGCGGCGGACCTGCACCCGGAGCTGGAGCATGGTCACCAGGGAGAGGAAGGAGTCCAGTACCAGCGCGCCCAGCACGGCCAGCAGCACGGCCCGGCCCACCGGGAGGAGGATCAGGGCGAGCAGCCGGGCAAAGAGCGGGTCACCCACCCGGACGCACACCACCGCCAGCACGCCCCACAGTGCCAGCAGAGGGATCGACACGTGACCCTGGAACTGGAAGCGGCGGTGAGAGAAGTCCCACCATTTGCGGTGGAGGAAGCGCTCCAGCAGCCAGCCGGTGAGAAAGATCAGAAAGGCGGAGAGCAGCGCGCCCCCCAGGAAGAGGAAAAAGACCTGCCCGGACAGCTCGCCGAGGAAGAGGGTGAAGAGCACCCCGGCCGTACCGTAGATGGGACAGAAGGGCAGGGTAAGGAAGCCGGTATTGACAAAGGTGTGCCGCCGCAGGGCAATAAACACCACTCCGGCGCACCAGCCCAGGAAGGAGTAGATCAGGAAAAACCAGCTCAGCTCATAGAGAGAATAGATCATGGAAGCATCCTTTCATCAGAGGGCGGCGGACTCCACGCCGCAGACGGTAAGTACCCCCTCCCGCACGGTGAAGCGCACATCCACGCCGCCGAAGGCCAGGCCGTAGACCCGGTCGGGGTCGCTGTGGTAGGTGGGGCGCGGATCGTGGGAGAGCACGCCCATCAGGGCCTCCCGCCGGTCCTCCGGCACCAGGGCGAGCCAGCGCTGGGGGAACTCCACCTCCAGCAGCCGGGGGGACAACCCGGCGGTAAAGCCGGCGGAGGCCTCCGGATGGCTGTCGGCATAGGGAATATAGGGCTTGATGTCGTAGATGGGGGTGCCGTCCATCAGGTCGGCCCCCGCCACGTGGAGGACGGGACCCAGCTCCGGGTCCTGCCTCACCCCCTCCAGCCGGACGCAGGACAGGCCGATGGGATTGGGACGGAAGGGCGAGCGGGTGGCGAATACCCCCATACGGGCGTTACCCCCCAGCCGGGGCGGGCGCACGGTGGGGGACCATTTCTCCCGCACCGCGCCGGAAAACTGCCAGATGAGCCAGATGTGGGAGAAGTCCTCCAGCCCACGCAAGGCGTCGGGATTGCGGTACTCCGGCTCAAAGACCACGTCGGCCTTCAGGGCATCCACCAGGCCGCTCTGGCGGGGAACGCCGAATTTGGTGGGGAAATCGCTGCGGATGCGGGCGATGACATGGATACAATGGTTCTCGCTCATGGAAGTGCTCCTTTTCTCGCAAGTAGGGTTCAGGGCCGCTGCCAGAGGACCACATGGACGGTGTCGCCGGGCTGCTTGCCGATCCGGGCGCGGATGTCCTTCCGGACGCCGATGATGTGGCCGGGCGTGCCCATACGGACCAGGCTGCCATCATAGGGAACGCCGTCAAACTCGGCGTGGACCTTCACCCGGCCCGCGCCGAATTTGGCCCGCACGTCAAAGGGAAATTCGACATAAGCGCCGTCTATGTCCGGCACTTTGCGAATCACCGCGTCAAATTCATAGCGGTTGGGATTCAAATGGCTTCCTTCCTTTCCGGCCGGACGGGGCGGGATGGTACTGCCGCGCGCCCCCTCCCGGACGGCACTGTATATAAGATGTCCCGATCGTCCATGGAAGTACTTCTCTTTTTCTGGAAGTGATCCGGATCACAGGGGTCCCAAAGATCATGGATGCGGCTCTACGGCGCAAGCTCCAGCCGCATCAGCACCAGCTCCTGCCACCGGCCGTCCCGTGTGCGGAAACCTCTCGGGTTTCTCCCGTACCCGGCAGAGCCGGCGCTCCTGTAAAGCGCGATGGCGCCGGTGTTCGTGCTGACCACATTCAGCTCGATCTGTGCATAGCCCGCCTGTTTCGCGCACTGGATACAGGCGTCTGTCAGCGCACGGCCGATCCCCTTTCTCCAATACGCCCTGTCTACGCTGATCCCGAGATCAGCGCGGTGCTTTACTTTATCCATTGTTCCCACCGGCTCGATACCGGCCGTTCCCGCCAGCTGTCCGTTGACAAACGCGCAGAGCTCCACCGCGCTGTTGCTCTCTTCCTGCTCAATGAGAAACTGACGCTCCTGAGCAAGATCAAAGCTGTTTTCATCCGGATAGGTCAACAGGTGTTCCGTCTGCTCATGGGTCAAACAGAAGATATCATATACAGCCTGAGCGTCGGAGGCTTCCGCGTTTCTCAGCAGGCATTCGTTGCCGTCATTTAATACGATCACATTTCTGTATTTCATCGTTTTACCTTTCAAGCTCGGAGACGGTGGCCTCTTGTCATCAGGACAACCGTCTCAACTTGTGTATCATTGTCCAAACTCAAACTCATATCTTCCTCAATAATCGGGAGCTTGAATTTGATGGACTTGAGCCACTGTCCGTTGGGCTGGCGTTCCTCATATATCTGGATTTCGGAAATCAATGCTTCCATGATCTGCCGCTTTTCCTGCTCGCTCATGACGGCGTATAGCTTGTCGAAGTAGATCAGCACCTTGTAGATGTTATCCCCGGTGAGCTTTTCCGCTTCGATTGCCATTTTCTTTGCTCTGGCGGCGATCAGCAGTTTTTCTGTATCCTCGATTTTATCATACATCTTGTAAAGCCGATCATCAAGGTCTGCCTTGCGTTTGTAGTAGTGTTTATCGTCCGGGTCAAGGGAATCTATTTCCTCCATCAGCTTTGATTTCACAGAATAGCTCTGCCGGAGCTGTTTTTCGTAATTGACGATCTCCTGTTCAATGGCGGCAGTGTCCACCTTCATGTTGATTTTTTCCTGCATCATGGCGGCAAACTTGGGATTGCTGACCAGCTTGACAATGACCTCTGCCACAGCACTGTCCAACAGTTCCTCGTGAATCTGCTTTCGATAATCGCACTTGTGCCCACGGGTCATAGTGCGGTGCTTGCAGCCGTAATAGAAGAAATCCTTGTACTTCGTTCCATCGGACTTATGTTTGATGCTCTTGTTGCCATACATCCCGGCTCCGCAGATTGGGCATTTGACAATACCAGACAGAAGATGCACCTTGGTGTCCTTGCCACGGTTCACATGTTCATACTTTTCAGCCTGCGCCAGCAGCTTGACCTGTGCTTCGTGCCAGAGTTCTTCTGATACGATCCCCTCATGCAGGCCGTCCACCAACAAATAATCGTCCTGCTCCACAAGCCGGTAATCGTTCCTGGTGCCATGCACCTTCTCCGTTCTGCGTCTACCATAGGCGATTTTCCCACAGTACACAGGGTTTTTCAGTATTCTCCGGATAAGGGCCGCATCGAATAGCGGATTTTTGCCGTTCTGTCGCTGGATTTTGTGAATACCATGTTGGTCAAGATATTTGGCAAGACCATTTGCACCCATGTCGGTATGCACATACTGATCGAAGATCACACGGATTGCAGCCGCTTCTTCCTCGTTGATGAAAAGTTGGCCATTTTCCAGCTTGTAGCCATAGGGCGCAAATCCGCCGTTCCATTTGCCCTCACGAGCCTTCTGGATTCTGCCCTCCATTGTTTGGACACGGATGTTTTCTCGCTCAATCTCCGCAACGGCTGACAGAACAGAGATCATCAGTTTTCCGGCATCCTTGGAAGAATCAATCCCATCCTCCACACAAATCAGATTGACGCCGAAATCCTGCATGACCTGCAAAGTGGACAATACGTCTGCTGCATTTCTGCCGAAGCGGGACAGCTTGAACACCAGCACAAAGGAAACACCATCTTTCCCGGACTTTATATCTTCCATCATGCGGTTGAACTCCGCTCTGCCCTCAATGGATTTACCCGACTTCCCGGCATCCTCATACTCACCGACTATCTCATATTCATTATACTCGGCAAAGGCTTTCATTCTGGATTTCTGGGCATCCAGAGAGTATCCGTCGATCTGCATGGCGGTGGATACTCTTGTATAGATATATACTTTTGTCTTTTCTTTTTTCATCTCACGATCCTCATTCGTGCCACAGCCATGGCACCTTTATGTATCCTTACTCCGAAGCTCTTTCGGAGTAAGTTTGGACAATTATTGCACGATTATTATATCATGCCGTTTTAGTTTTTTCAATAGTGTCCTCTGGCTGTTCGGGAATATTTGTAGCTCCGGCAGTTTCTTTCCCTAAACAATTCGGCGGCTCTGGAAGGTTGTCAATGTCCAGAACCGCCGCATATTTTTCTATTAAGTTGGCAAGCAAATCAGCAAAGCCGCTCCACTCATCCTTATTCCAATCCGCTATAATGGTTTACCTCCTGTTTCTTACTGCCACGCTGTGTGTACGCCTGGATGATCTCCGGAGGGATACGATCAAGAATCCCTTTCACCCGTTCATAATCGCTTTGCAGCCTTGCCTCCTGTAACTTCTTGACGGTACTCTGCTGCTGGCTCTTTTCCAGATCTTCCGTCAGATCATCGTTTTTCTTTTTCAGCGCCTTTTTCTCGGACTCAGCTGTGGTAAAGCACCTCTGATATTTCTTCATCTGCGTTTCCATCGCCGCAACATCCGGGATATATTTCTCCAGAAATGCGGCAATCTGCGCTGTCCGCTCCTTATAGTTGGTGAATTTCACATCGGAGAGCATGGCGTCCAACTTCTCCATCTGTTTTGTCAAACGGGTCATCTGTTTGAACACTCTCGGCGGGATATGGTCACGGCCAGTCTCACTGGCACTCTCGCCACGCTCCAATACCGGATACTTCCTGACCATGTGTTCCCAGAACTTGTCCTGCCACTGGGTCATCTTTTTGCGGTTGCCCAGAATCTCCTTGGCACACAACCGCTTGTCCTCGGTCAGCGGGACAAAAGAAAGGTGCATATGGGGCGTTTTCTCGTCCATATGCACCACGGCGGATATAATGGTTTCAGGGGATTGGTTCTGTCGGATAAACTCCAACGCTTCATTGAAGAATTCCTTGATATCAGCCCGTTTCTTGCCCTTGAAAAACTCCGGGCTTGCGGTGATCAGAGCTTCTACCACACGAACACTGTCGGAGCGGGTACGGCATCCGGCTGCGGCAATCTGCCGTTCGGACTCTGCCCGGTACTTTCTTTCCGGCTTAACAAGGTGGAAATTCAAATGGCTCCGGCTGATGTCCACATCGGGATTGCTGGCATATTTCTCTTTGGTTCGCTCATTATGGGCTTCGATATTACCGATCTCCGGTCCCTTATACTTGGCAAATCTCAAAATAGCAAACTGTCCTTTTTCCATTATTTTTCCCGCCCTTTCTGCCACACGATGTCGTAGCCCAATACATCAGCCAGCTCCAAAACTTCTTTATAGCGGATGCTCTCCCGCTGTAACTTGGCAGATAGGTTGGAAACGCTGTCCGACCAGCCGTATTCATCATGCAGCAGGTCAACTACTTCCTGCATCGTCATTCCGGCACGGATGATCTGTGCTTTGATTTCGTTACGTACATTCATATTGATAAAGTCCTCCATAAAATATCATTGTTGATTCGGTGCACACTCTGCGCTTCAAAGTAGAGCAGATATACCGAATCGTGAAAAAACTGCAATCTCTGAAATCCGTTCAGAATTTCTCCTGTGATGTCCTGTCCATATCTGACCATATCCCACTTTACTGTTCCGTGTGATTTGGGCTGGGACAGTAAAAACACCCACCATTCCGTAAACACGGTACACGATTCAGAGAAGCGCGATTCCGTGAAATCATTTCGTCCTGCGGTCAAAAACTTGCCTGTTTCCACTACCATTGCGAATCCATATCCCAAAACAGGTCTTTACGGATGCTTCTGCCAAAAGGAAGTGAGATGGGCTGAAAAGTACATGTACCAAGTGTACTTTCGTACCGTAGTACATTTGGTACGGGTGGTACATGTATTTTCGGGTCACTTTCACTTTTCACAGAAACGGTCTTTGAAGAAGCTCAATGCCAATAAATCCTCTGGCGAACTTTCCGCCGCCGATATTGACCTTATTTGTGTATTCAAGGTGATAGTGGCTCTCATTCTGTTTGAGAAAGGAACAAAAGCGCTTTTGTGAAAGGCTGCTCATGGCGTTATCGTCACACCACAGCTTGTAAACGGCGTACAGGTCTTTGGAGCTGACTTCGTAATCTGCCTTGAAACGGATATACCCCTCGGAGCCTAAGAATTCGATGACGTTGTTGCCGTCCGATACCGCAGCGTCCATATTGTCCTGCGCCGACTGGCTAAGAGTAAACCTGTAATCGTTGTCGATCAGGCGGTGCAGGCCCGCAAGTGCCCACAGGAAAATGCCCTCTGCTTCGGCGCACAGCTTTTCCGCAATATACGGATCGTCTTTTCGGTTCGGGTCTTTTTCTATGGTGGAAAGGATAATCTGTCTGCGGAAAAAGCCCACGCTGTGGTCATTGAGAGATTGCAAGACGCCGTTGCCCAAGCCGATAAAGCGCACATACAAATCGCCCTGATAGCTCTGCTGTCCCTTTTTCTCCAGATCCATCGGCAATTCTGCGGTGATGATTGCCTTGATGTGATTGGTCTGGGGCAAGGCTTCCAGCTTCATATCATCGTCCAGCATCACAAGCTCATGCTCCAGATCGGCACGAGCGAAGGGGCTTGTCTCCACCTTTGCGATACTGCCTGTGTTCATGTTGCTGCCCAGCAGCGCACGAAGGACAATACCAATGCGGCTTTTGCCCTCGCCGCCTTTGCCGATCAGTAAAAGCATCTTCTGTCCTTTAGTGGAGGGAATAAAGCAGTATCCCATAAATTCCTGCAAAGTCAGGATGTCCTCCGGCTCCAAAAGCTGAGACAAAAAATGCAGCCATGTCACTGGCTGCGGAGCTTCTGGATTGTAGGAGACAGGCAAACGATTCCGGCAGAAATCCTTTTCCGGACTGAATGTGCCGTTCAGATAATAGGTGCCGTTCGCCACATGGATGCGGTCTTGATACAGGGGCAGCTTTTCGGTACAGCACTCCATCCGCATGACATCCAACAGGTTTGTGACCTTCTTTGCAATGCCGCTGGTCACATAACACTTGATGCGGTCATAAATCACCTTTTTCAGGCGATTTTCATCGTGTACTCTGCCGTTGACCGTGAAAAATGCTCCGTTTACCGTGACCATTGGATATTCCCGGAGAAATTCTTCGCAGAATAGGGCTTCGTTGATTTTCTTGCCGTCAAACCACGCCGGATTTTCAGAGTGCGTGGTCTGCGTCATTTCCTCGCTCATATCGTACATCCTCCTCTCTCTTTCTTGCGGTGTAGTCCTGGAGGAACGCAACCGTGCTATCCTTCATCAACTCCTCCACCACAGCAACACGTTCTTCCAAATCGCCCACGGTCAGAATGTCAGTCAGATACTCGATGCGTTCAAGCATCTGGCAGGCCTCCACAAACCGGTCATCCGGATCATCGTCCGGCGTTTTCGGGGCATACCAAACCTTCCAATCTTCCAGCAGATGCAGATAATCCGTCAGCACCCGGAAGCACAACATTTCGTCCTCCCGGAACTGACGGATATAGGGATGCTTTGGCTTGTGGGGAGCTGCCACCGCTTGACCGTGCTCGGTGCTGATACCGAAGTCCGCAGCCAGTCTTTGTGCCGCTTCATAGCTGCTGAGATCAAACATCTGTGCCGCAAAGTCGATCACATCACCTTTGGCTCCGCAGCCGAAGCAAAAGAAATATTCCTCATTCAACTTCAAGCTTGGATGCCTGTCATTGTGGAATGGGCAGCAAGCCATGCCGTTGCGGCTGACTTTCAGCCCGTAGTGTTCGGCGGCTTGTCTTACAGGAACTGCCGCTTTCACAGTTTCAAAAATATTCAAATAGCAATAATCCTCCTGCTTGCTCTTGGTTAAGCCGTTCTACCCATTCCGTTTCCTGACAGGCAACCCTGCTCGGCGCTGTGTCGTCTCCTTTGTGGAGCGCTCGTTCCTTTTACAGAAGTCATGGCGGTTTATCTCGGTCTGGACGGTCATTCGATTTTCAAGGCGTCTTTTCGATCGATCGTGAGCCAAGTTTACCGCAAAAAATAAGCGACCTTCGTTTATGCACGAAAGCCGCAAATGTCGGAAGTATAGACTTGAAAAATTGCAAATTTGCACAGGGTGGTTTATAATGATAGTAGGTTGGGAGGCGTTGCACATGAAGAAGAACTATGACGATGAGCAGGAAAATACCACTGCGTACCGTGTCCGCCTATTACGCCAGGACAGGGGATGGAGCCAAAAAGAACTGGCAGACAAAATATTTGTTGCCCACTCCCAGATCAGCCGGTTGGAAAGCGGCGAAACCACAAATATAGGTAGCTCTCTCTTGGTATCGTTAGCTAAGGTGTTCCATGTTTCAACAGATTATCTGCTTTGCCTTACGCCCATTAGCGTACCGAAAAGCTATGATATTTCCCAGCTGGGATTATCAGAGGAAGTAATCCGCAGGCTGATTTTGAAAACGATTGACCCCGATGTGTTAAACAGGCTTTTGGAGCATGACCAGTTCCCAAAACTTTGTGCTTTGATGAAAAACTATTTCAGCAATACCGTTGCAAATGGCATCATGGCAAGAAACCAGATTATTGACCTTGCCACTGATCCGCTTGCAGAGCTGATGAGCGCCGATCCTTCAAAGCGAACGGAAATGATAAAAGATCTGAGTTTTCTGAGCTCCAGCAAAATTCAGAGTAATGAAGCAGACATAGAGAAAATCAAAAACATATTGATGAAGATCATTCGGGATGTAAAAGAGAACATGGCAGAGGAGCAACCCAGTGGAGCGGTTGCTACAGCAGAAGCAGTAAAGGGGATTCGTGCCGCATTACCGGACAAGCCACAATCTGAATTGACAGCCGATGATGTGTCAACAGCCATTACTGCCTACATAGGAACGATGATCACAATGGACGAGAATACTTCCGAACTGTTCCAGCAGCTTGCCAAGCAAGTTCTTGAGCTCCCCTTGGATGGGGAAAATTAAGCGTGTCGTTGCGGCGGGTTTTTATATACCTCTTGCGCCCCCGTTGACACAGAAAAACTTTTCGCACAGCTACAAGGTTTTCTGCGCCACCTACACCCGAACAGCCGGATTTTGCTCATGGCAAATCCTTCATTTTGTGTATCTTACAGCCCACAAAATCCGCCTGTTCTGCTGCCACTGAAAACGGTCTGTCTGGCGTGGGACAGCCCCTTTCCAGCGTCAGCGGTCGCAAAAGGTATAACACACTAGACTTTCCTACGGAAAATCGTGTGCCAACAGGGGTGCTGCTCGCCCCTATTGGAAACCCAGAGCCGAAGGGGCTTTGCCCCTCTGGACGCCCCGCCTGTCCATGCAGTAGCGATCCATCCTGCTTCTACACGATGGATACGCTCCTGCCCGAACAGGTAAAACAGGCACAGAGGTTTGCCCGAATAGCGGGTAAATCTCTGTGCCTGTTTTGGTCAGCAGCGGCTGGGAAAAGGTGAACGGAAAGCCTTGCTGACTGATAAATTTGAGTTGGATATTTTCGTATTGAGATGCGAAAATCTGTTGTTCTGAATTCCTGTATCTGGTATAATAAAAGCGTCGAATTTTCTGACCGGAGGTACCCATATGGCCATTTCTTACAATAAGCTCTGGAAACTGCTCATTGATCGCAAAATGAGCAAGGCAGACTTACGACGTGCGGCGGGAATCGCCCCCAACACCATGACAAAACTAAACCGCGATGAAGAAGTGACCTTGGAAACACTGGGGAAAATTTGCGCAATATTGAATGTAAATATTGGAGACATCGTGGACTTTCTGCCGACCAACCAAACAACCGAAGTGAACTTGGAGGCAAAATAAGTATGACGGAAAATGTATTGTGTGCGCTGATTGGCGTAGGGGGAACACTGTTAGGGACCATTGTTGGTCTTGTTTTTCCGTACCTGTGCAGTGGCTTTGGACGCAAACTGCTTGTTATTTCCGATATTGATGTGCGGTTCGGTACGGGCAAACCAGACGGTGAAGGCGGATATGATGGTTCGTGGATAAATTTTAGGGCTTCGATTCTCAACAAGAAAAATAAATCGTTGATTATTGAGAAAATTGCTTGCGAATTATACAGCGGTTCAAACAGAATTGCCGTGTGCTCCTGTGCCGATAAAGACACCGGCAGGAAAAGCGCAGGAGCCTATAAATGTGATGAACTTCGATATATTGATGTTGCTCCAAAATCAAGCACTACAAAAAACATCCATGTGTTTGTGCGTGGAGATTTGACCTCATGTGATAAGGTGGTTTTTGTGTATTCATGGGGGATAGTACAAAGAAAGCAAATTGTTTGGATCAAGGAGGATACACCCCATGCCAACACTTGAATGGATTGGAAAAGATAAAGTGGTAAACCACCACCAGGAGGTGCCTTACCGGGTGCTGGAGCGCCAGTACAGCTATGACGAAGCCGGACAGCACGCCGAGGACAACGGCAGCGAAAACATGATTATCCACGGCGACAATCTGGAGGCGTTGAAAGCTCTGCTGCCACAGTATGAGGGCAAGGTGAAGTGCATCTACATTGATCCACCGTACAACACCGGCAACGAAGGCTGGGTGTATAACGATAACGTCAATGACCCCAAGATCAAAAAGTGGCTGGGTGAAGTGGTGGGCAGAGAAGGAGAGGACCTTTCCCGGCACGATAAGTGGCTGTGCATGATGTACCCCCGCTTGAAGCTGTTGCAACGGCTGTTGGCAGAAGATGGATTTATTTTTGTAAGCATTGATGTTTTTGAATATGCAAATCTCAAATGTATAATGGATGAAATATTTGGGGTTGCAAATTTTAGAAATTGTATTTCTGTGCGTCGAGGTATAAAAAATGTTCAGGCCCAGTTTGAAACTGTGCAGGCGTTGTCATTAGGGCATGAGTATATTTACTTGTATTCTAAGAATCCTCAAGCTAAACTTCCCAAACTTTCCAAAGACTTTGAAATTGAAAAAGCAGGGAAATGGGATACGTTTTGGCGTGGAACAGATAGACCTACTATGCGATATGAAATTTTTGGATACTGCCCAGAAAAAGGTCAATGGAGATGGGAAAAAACAAGAGCCAGCAAAGCAACTAGAAATTATGAAAAATTTCTTTCCGAATATGCAGATAAGATGTCCATTGATGACTACTATATTGAACATCTGATGGCAACAAATGAAAAACTAGATTTTGTCCGAATGAATGAAACGGGTACGATCCAGTATTATGTCCCACCACAATCAGGAAAACTATTGAGCGACAACTGGATGGACATTCTTTTGTCTGGCTCATATGCTGGATTTGATACAGAAAAAAGCATTTTGTTACTGGATAGAATTGTAAAATGGATAGCTACAGATAATGATATAGTTCTCGATTCTTTCGCCGGTTCCGGCACTACTGCCCATGCTGTGCTGAACATGAACAAGGCCGACGGCGGCAACCGCAAATTCATCCTGGTGGAAATGATGGACTACGCCGACAGCATCACCGCCGAGCGTGTAAAACGAGTAATTGGCGGCTACGGCGAGGGCAAAAAAGCCGCGGAAGGTACTGGAGGCAATTTCAGCTACTATGAGCTGGGGCCTGTGCTTCTGCTGCCAGACGGCAACCTCAACGAAGAAGTAGGCCCGCAAAAAATCCGGGAATACGTCTACTATATGGAGACCAAAGAGTCCCTGCCCGCCGAACAGCCCACGGACGAGCCCTATTTCATGGGTCTGTGCCGCAACACCGCCTATTACTTCTACTATGAGCGGGAAAGTGTAACCACACTGGATTATGCTTTCTTGTCTACTATCCAGACCAAAGCCGAGGGCTACACCATCTATGCCGACCTATGCGCCATCCCCCAGGAGACGCTGCGCAAGCATAACATCACATTTAAGAAAATTCCTCGGGACATTGCCAGGCTGTAAAGGAGCGTGAAGAAATGGAACTGAAATCCTATCAAAAAGAAGTCATTGCCGATCTTGCACGCTACCTGGAACTGGTGGTGGAGCTGCAAAGCCCGGCAAAGGCGTATCAGACCCTCTGGAACGAAAAGAATGTTTTGGTGGGCTTTGGCGGTATGCCGAATTATGTGAATGTACTCCCCGGTGTGCCCCATGTGTGTGCCAAGGTGCCCACAGGTGGCGGCAAGACCTATATTGCCGCCAGTTCTCTGCGGACGATTTTTGACGCCATGCCCCAGCGCCGGGCCAAGGCCGTTGTATGGCTGGTGCCCTCCGAGGCCATTCTGACTCAGACACGCAAGGCGCTGGAAAATCCCGACCATCCCTACCGCCAGCGTCTGGATGTGGATTTTGGCGGGCGGGTACAGGTATATTCCAAGGAGCAGGCTCTCATGGGGCAGAACTTCACCCCCTCTGCTGTGACGGAACAGATCTCTTTGTTTGTGCTCAGCTATGATTCCTTCCGTACCAGCAAAAAGGAAGGCCGGAAAGCCTATCAGGAGAACGGTTATCTGGCCGAGTTTGCAAAGTGGATGGATGATCCGTCCGTTCTGCTGGCCGACACCGATGAGACGGCGCTGATCCAGGTGATCCGCTATCTAAATCCAGTAGTCATCGTGGACGAAAGCCACCATGCCACTTCGGATTTGAGCGTGGAAATGCTGCAAAACTTCAATCCCAGCTTTGTGTTTGATCTGACCGCCACACCCAAAAAGAAAAGCAACATCATCTCTTTTGTGGACGCTGCGCGGCTGAAAAAGGCCAACATGGTCAAGCTGCCGGTCATTGTCTATAACCGTAAGTCTCAGGCAGATGTATATGGGGATGCTATCGCCATTCGTGCCAAGCTGGAGGCACAGGCCAAACGGGAGCAGGAAACCAGCGGGCGCTATATTCGTCCCATCGTTCTGTTCCAGGCACAGCCCCGCAACAATGCGGATAGCACCACATATGAAAAAATCAAGAAAACGCTGGTGGATGGCGGCATTCCCGAAAAGGAAATCGCCATCAAAACCGGCGATAAAGACGAGCTGAAAAATGTGGACTTGCTGTCCCCAGACTGCCCCATCCGGTACATCATTACCGTCAACGCCCTGAAAGAGGGCTGGGACTGCCCCTTTGCCTATGTGTTGGCCACGGTGGCAAACCGCACTTCTACCGTGGATGTGGAGCAGATTTTGGGGCGTGTACTTCGGTTGCCCTACACGCAGAAGAACAGCAGTGAAGTGCTGAATCTCTCCTATGTCATCACATCTTCCGCAGACTTCCACCAAACGCTGGAGAAGGTTGTGGCCGGGCTGAACAGCGCCGGTTTCAGCAGGCGTGACTACCGGGCACAGGATGTGGACGTTCCCATTACAGCTGCGCCCACACAGGAACCGGAGCAGCTTCCCATTGTCCCCCCTCCCGCTGACGAACCAGATCTGCCGGAGGTAGACGGCTCGGATTTGAAGGCGCGTTTTGAAGCGGCAACACATGAGGCAGAGCAATCCGTGCAGGATGGAACCATGCAGTCCGATCCCATGCTGTCACAGGCCCTGCAACAGAATAAAACCTATGAAGACGAGATCAACCAGGCCGATAACACCGCTTTGAGCCAGGCTCCATCGGAGGTGCGCGACAAAATGAACCAGTTCCGAATGAATGAGGAATTTGCAGACGAAGCCGCTGCCTTGCGCTTCCCCCAATTTATGCTGGAGACTGGCCCTAGTCTGTTTTCGGAAGCCCATGAAACCCTGGAACTGGAACATTTAGAGGGTGGTTTCTCTCTGCGGGACAAAGACGCTCATGTGGATTTCACTACCGTCAACGCTGAGATGGCGCGGGTGGATGTAGACGATAGCAAAGACAGCACCGCAAAGGCGTGGCGGTTGTCTGGTGGCGACAGCGCCTTTTTCCGGGAGTGGTTCAACACCCAGCCCTCGGAAAAGCGGCTCTCACTGTGCAAGGGCATTATCAAGCAAAAGCTCTCCAAGATGAACTGCGTCAATGACCGGGAACTGGATGAGTACATCGACCGGGTGATTGGCACCATGAGCGAAGATCAGCTCTCCGAGCTGGAGCAGTCGCCGTATCCCTATGTCGTAAAAATTCAGGGGAAGGTAAAGGAATTGATTGCCCAACATCGCTCCAGCGTCTTTGATACCTGGCTGGAGCAGGACAAGATTTCCTGCCTGCCCAACTATGCGCTGCCTGCGGTGATCTCCCCAACGGCATTTACCTCGATGGTGCCGAAATCGCTCTATACCGCCGAAGAAGATATGAACGAGTACGAGTTCAAGGTGGTGTGGGCGCTGTCAGAACTGGCCAACGTCAAGTGGTGGCATCGTAATATTTCCCGATTGGGATTCCAGATTAACGGCCCTGTTCATGCTTATCCCGACATCATCGTGATGCTCCACAGTGGGAAGATTTTGATGGTAGAGACCAAGGGCGACCACCTGGACAACGATGAATCTAAGGAAAAAGCCAAAATCGGTGACCAGTGGGCGAAGCTGGCCGGAAAACAGTACAAGTATTACATGGTGTTTGAGACCAAGCAGCCGGACTATCCGGGAGCGTATTCCCTGGAGCGGTTTATGGAGATTGTGAAGGGTTTATAAAACCAGGAAATTTTGTATAAAGAAAATGAGGTGAATCGGGTGTATTTATCGATTAAGCAACATGATCAATTTCGAACTTTATTGATGGGGTTCGAGATTCCTTTCAGAGGATATATTGCTGATGTTTTGATGACACATTATTCTTCGGCAAATGAGCTGGAAACTGCATTGTTAGCAAAGAACGCTTCGTTGACACCAGCTGATCCATTTTTTCTACGGGATGTGCTTCCTAACTCTGTAAAACACAGTAAAGTAGAAAAAATGTATAATACTTTTTCCACCGCTGCATCAACAACAGAAATTGTGGCGGTAGATCAAGATATGCCCATGGTTGGAGCTCTCAATATAATTACTTTTTCTCTCACTGGAATTTTTAATGACTTATATAACCTTTTTGCTGATTACAGCACCTTTTGTGATTTAGCTGAGAAATATCGATATGCACGAAACAAGCTCGATCACCCTGGGTGTCGCACACTGGAAGATAATCATTTAGTGTCTGTATTATCTTTTGTAAAGGATATTTGTTCATTTTTGGATGAGAAATATTTTATTCAAAAAACTAAAGAGCAAATCTTTTCCGAAATAACAATTCTCCAGAACCGTAGCACCGTAATGCCTGTGTCAAAACACAATTTGAGTGAAACCCCTTATGCAGATTCGCAGATTGTTTGCCGCGACAACGAAATTGCCGAATTAAAATCATTTATATATGGAAATCCTGGAGATTTACGGAAACAGCACTCTCGTTGCATATTTGGGTATGGCGGAGTGGGAAAAACTGCGCTTGTTGTAGAGACAATCAAACAAGTTATCCAAGACATTATTGATAACAAAACGGTCAACGATTACAGCCCCAAATATATATTCTTCTTTTCTGCAAAAAAGCGCAAATTACAAATTTCAGATGTCACTGGGCGTATAATTGAAAAAGAAACTCTTTCACATTTTGAAACAGCAGACGAGTTAATTGCACTTATACATGAAGTGCTATCTCTTGAAACATTTAAAGGCTATCATGATGAAGGGCTGATTGTTGTTGATAATTTGGAGGCAGTTTCTGTTGATGACAGGAGAAGAATCAAGCAATTTATTGAGGCTCAAACTCCACCAGAAATGCAATTTTTGTTAACCTCTAGAAATAGTGAAGAATATGAGTCTAATACACGACTGTGCGGTTTTGAATCAGAAGATGGAAAGGCTTTTGTTCATTCTTACATAGAGGAAAATGCGCTAGACGTAAGATTGGAAGACTCGGAAATAAATGAATTGCTTGACATTGCTAAAGGAAACACTTTAGTTCTGGTCCTAAGCTTGCGGCGACTTAGCCAAAAATTGATTGATGTGAGTGGATTACGAGCCGATTTTTCATGCGCGAATGTGTGGAAGGGTATACGAAAAAATATAGCCGTGTTGCCACCAAACGCTTATGAGTCTATTAGCAATTTCATGTTTAAAGATACATTCGAGCAAATCGAGTCCGTCTTTGATAATCCCGAACTATTTTATGAAATTCTAAAAGTATTCGCCGTCATTCCAAACAAGGGAATTGATTTGTCTACTGTTTGCCTACTTACAAATATTTCTTATCCAGATGTTGAAGCGGTCGCTGAAACATTATGTAACTATCTGATTATTGAGCGAAACGGAAATACTTACTCTTTAAATCAATTTGCCGAGACATATATTATTCAAAGGTTTATTCCAGATGCTCAGACATTCCAATCTATTTCGGGCAAAATCGAAAAGCGCAGAAGAGAAGTACAGCAGGCACTCGAAAAGTTGGACGATGACATGAAACAACGCGTTGAACTAAGAAATATCTTAAAAGACTGGAATGTCTTCACCGATTCTGATCGTATTACCGCTGCAAAAATGTATGATTTGTATGGGCAAGTAAATGCCGAGTGCAACCGCGGTGGCAAATTTAAGGTACAGGCTATTTTCGAAGACTTTATTGTTAAAAGTGAAGAATGCGAGCAAATAACAGCACATCCATTTATTAAATACCAAAAGGCTAGAATTTTGCAAAGAATTGACGATTCTAACATACTTAGTGCTAAGCATGATGAGGAAATCCGCAAAAATTATTTGGATGCAATCTTCACAATAAAAATGGTAAATCAATACTCAGCAATACAAAGTACCAAGTCGTTTGCATCCTTACTTTGGATATATGGGCAGTTCCTTGTCAATCACAATGAACTAATTGAAGCTATTCGTTATTTAGAAGATGGTAAGTCCACATTCGAAGCTATAGGAAAGTGTGACGACCAGTACTATCAATGTACTACCCTTCTTGGATGGACATATTTAAACCTGTACCTGAAAGATAGAGGCAAGTATCTTGGATATTTGCGAAAAGCAAGAACCGTCAGCCGTTATCTTCAGGATCATTACTATGATTTAGGGCGCGCACGTAAGTATGCTATTTCACTAAAAGGCGAGCTTCAAAAATATGGACCATATTGAATAAAGTTATTCGTATTTAAACATTGTAAAAATAAAACGAGCGATTGCCGCAAAAGCAATCGTTCGTTTTATTAATATTTTTTATAACATTTGAAAATGTTTCAATGCCTCCATAATTGCCGCTTCCTTTTCTGGTGGGCACTGTGGCACTTTAGCATCTTCCTTCTTCGACAGATTATAATTTTGGCCAACATCTAGCCCGCACTTCCGCTTGACTTGGGAGATATACAGGCTGGACACCTTCAAACCGTACTTCTCCAGCACGTAGGCTTTGATCTCGTCATAGGTAGCCTTGCTCTCCGCAGCCGTTAAATCCAGTTCATCCATGCTTAGATCAATCTCGATATGTTGCTTCGTTTGAAGTTTGGACAATAAACATACCGTCTCCACAGATGCCCCGCATTCATCAAATTGCGTGAGCACCTTTTGTTCAATGGGAAACTTGTACGCAATCGCCTTTACAAAGCGTTTCTGTGTCTTTTGTTCCTCACGCGGGAACAACTCAACCTCAGAAATCAGGTATTTCACAAGGTCGCGCCGTTCTGCTGCATTCATTCTATCATAGATTGCGTCAAAAGACGAGAGGATTCCTATCATAGATTGCACAGACATCTGATTGCTTTCCAGAGTTGCCTTTTTCATCATGCTTTCTTGCAGCAGATCCTCCGCCTTATAAATCTGGTCATAGAGGTCATTCAGGCGGCGGGTCATGTCTGCGCGGCGGCGCTCTGCATACTTATCATCCGGAGCAATGCGGTCAATATCCCGCTCCAAGCTGTCGCGGCTGCGCTGTAAAGCGGATAGCTGGTTTTTGTAGGCGGTAATGTCATTCTCGACCTCGGTCATGTCCACGGCGGTCATTACCTTTTCCTGCAAATCTTTGATAAACTGCGGATTGCGAACAATCTTCCGGGTGTACTCCATCACCTCGTCCTCAACCTGACTGGCTACCACGCCATTCCTGCGGCATACCGAAGTCCCCCGGTGTTTTGTCGCATAGGAGCAGACATAAGATTCTGTACGGCGCTCTGTACCGTCTTGATTTGTCCACTTGGTCATGCCGATGTACATGGGTGCGCCGCATTGCGGACATTTTACGATACCAGACAACAGATGTGCGTTATACTGACCGATGTTGTGATTGCCCTTTTTCCCACGGATGGCTTTGATCTCCTGCACTCGGTCAAAATCCTCTTTAGAAACAAACGCCTCATGGGAAATAACCTCACTCAAAATATACTCGTCCTGTTTCACAAGCCGATACTCATTATCTTTGCCGGGAACTTTCTCTGTGCGTCGTTTGCCCCATGCCACGCGCCCTGTATAAACCGGATTGCTAAGCATTCTCTTGATGTGGTCAGAACTCCACTCGCCATAGCTGGGGCGGATTGCATTCTTTGCCGGTGGGCGAGTATAACCGTTTCGATTGAGATAACCCGAAATTGCTGTGTATCCCATATTGCGGTTTAGGAACATATCAAAGACCAACTGCACGACAGCCTTTTCTTCCGGAACAGTCTCCAATTTTCCTTTGCTCTTGTCATCGCCCTTTACCAGACGATACCCATAGGGTGCAAAGCCACCGTTCCAGCCGCCGGATTTTGCTTTTTCCTCGCGCCCCAAAAGGCTCTGTGCAATGATGTTTTCGCGCTCCAACTCAGCTACCGCGCCAAGAATGGTAATCATCATTTTTCCCATAGAGGTCGAGGAATCAAGCCCATCTTCTACGCACATCAGGTGAACGCCGTATTTCATAATGAACTCAAGGGAGTTCAGCACATCCCGCGCGTTTCTGCCAAACCTCGATAATTTGAAAACCAGCACATAGTCCGTATGCACTTTTCCACTCTGAATGTCATCCAGCATCCGCTGGAACTCAGTCCGTCCCTCGATACTCTTGCCACTTTTGCCTTCTTCAACGTAGGTATCAAGGACGGTCATACCCCGACGCTCGGCGCATTCAGCCAGATAGTGTTTCTGCCCGTCCAGACTATACCCCTTTACCTGACGCTCACTGCTGACACGGATATAGATTACACACGATTTGCCCTCTTTCGTATTATACATAGATTTCCTCCTATTGCAGGACCGGGCGGTCATCGACCGCCCGGAATACTCTGCTCAGATTTTCTGATTTTCCTTTTCTGCGGCAGCATATTTAATCAGGATTTGTGCCAGAACATTGATAAAGTTCTGGTAGCAGTCCCTCTGCTCTGCTGTCATCTGAACCACGCTCTCCTTGGGAAAGCGAAGCTCGGTTCCATTGTTTGCAGTGTAGCTCTTGTAGTTTTCGTTTTCTACCATGTAATCACTCCATTTGACGTTATGTTCGTCAGCCGAATGAAGTGCCGCTCTTTCAATGGTAACTCAGCAGTTACTATTATATGCTATTTCCAGTCTTGGGTCAATAGCTCCGGAGCGATTCTCCGGTAACTCCTGAATTGACATTTCTGCTTGCTCTCATGTATAATTACTTTGATAATTCCCGGAGGTGAAGTCAATGAGTATGGCTCAGGTTATCCGGGCTGCTATGAAGAAGCAAGGCGTAACTGTCAGTCAGCTTTCAAGGCAGCTTGGCTGCACAACCCAAAATATCAGCGGCAAAATGCGCCGTGACAATTTCAGGGAAAGCGAGTTGCAGGAAATAGCGGCGGCTATCGGCTGTCGGTTTGAGGGTCGTTTTATTTCAGAAGAAACAGGAAAGCCGGTTGAATAATATTCCTGTCTCATGGGTGGGTAAGCTGCTGCAACAGCTTACCCATTCAGCATTTCTGCGGCTTTTTTGATATTAGCGCTGGCATTGCCTTTGCGGAAGTTCTCCCCGTCGAAGCGGATCGGGACGCAGACTTCCAAGATGCGGTCAAAAATGCGGCGGTCATCCAAATCGGCAGCTTGCTTCATAACGGAAAGCGGGATATTCGTGGTGACGATCATGGGCTTGCCGGTCAGCAGCCGCTTGTCAACCACATCGAATACGCGCTCCTTGCCGAAACTGGTGTTACGCTCTGCACCCAAATCATCCAGAATGAGGAGGTCGGGGCGCATAAGCGTTTTCATGTAATGGTCGCGATCCGTGCCGAAATTACCCTGCATTCGATTGACCACATCGGACATTCCCACAAAGAGGACAGACTCCAGACGGTCAATCAGAGCGTTGGCAATACAGCCAGCGGCATAGGATTTTCCTGTGCCAACGTTCCCGAACAGGAGCAGCCCGATCCCCGCTTTTTTGAACTCGTCCCAGTTCTGCGCGTAGCCTCTCGCCTTTGCAAGCTGGGGCGTTGTAACTGCGGCTGACTCAAACCGCCAGCCAGCGGCGGGCATATCACGGAACGCTTCGCTGCGGAGCATTGTCATATAGGACATTCGCTCGTATTCCCGGCGCTCCGCTTCTTCCCGTTCCCGGCGTTCGGCAGCGCACTTGCACATAACCGGGTGCTTGGTAAAGCCCTGTGCCTGAAGTTCTGCGGGATAAAAGGCTTCTTTCGGCGTGTGGCACTTGCCGCAGTATTTCAGCCCATCGGCAGGATTGATGTAATCGTCAGGTGCGGCATTAGCCGCTTCAACGGCATCAACCATTTTCGTAAAAATCGCATTCATAGACACTCTCCCTCGTTATCGTCGTAGGTGTAGTTTTTCGCGCTCCTGCCCTTGCTGTCCTCGTCCAACCACTTCTTGATGGTGGCGTAATGATTGGCATAGTGCCTGTCATTGGAAGCCATATACCGGGACAGCCGCTCAATGTATTCGGCAGCTTTGCCGGGATAAGCCGTCTCCAGCCGGGTACATTCCTCGCCTGACAGGAAAACATTTTGAAACTCTCCATATCGGCGGCGCGTACTCTCTACTCTTTCGGTCTTACTCTGTTCTTTATATTCTGTATCAGTATTACTTGTGGGCAATTTTTGCCCCATGCAAGGGGAAGAATCCTGCACATCCATTGGGCAGATATTGCCCTCTGGACGGGAAGAAACCTGCACCCTGTCTGGAATTTGCAGAAAGATGCGGTTTGCCTGATTCCAGCCCTGACGGATGCGGGTAATCAATCCGGCATTTTCCAGCTCCCGCAGGGCGGTCTTGACTGTCCGCTCACTCCGGTCAAGATCGTTCGCCATCTGCTTGATTGTGTAGATCACATACACATTTCCGTCCTCGGACACCCAGCCGCTTTTCTGGGAAAGCATGGTGCGGTTGAGCAGAAGCCCATATAGCAGCTTGGCGTTGATGGAATATTCGCCCGCCAGCATGAAGCGCGGCAAGGGAATGAACGGCGGCAATGCGGTGTTCAATTTGAAATAGATTTTTCATCACATCCTCTCTGGTCTGGTGTGATACGGCTGCTATGGCGGTGCTCTGTCAGGTCCACGAGGGGAGTACGCAGATGTACCACCCTTTTTTGCCCTCTTGGACCGATAATGCGGGCAAATAACGACAACCGCCCGGAAACTCTGCTTGCAGTCGTGGACGCATTTCCGGCAGAGGGCGTTAAAGGTGATGCGGCCACGGTCGTTGAGAAAGAACGACCATTCCAGCTTTCTTGATTTACTCATGCGCGGCATATTGTGACCCTCCTTACATTCATAATTCCTGTTTTTGCGCTTCTTTCAAAAGCGACCATATTTCTTCCTGACGTGCTTTCAGCTCGGCAATATCGGCAGCATAGAATCGCCCGGTCTGATTGATGCGGCGGCAAATCTGATTGATGTTTGAGGCAACGCGGCTGACGGCAGCAGCCAGCTTTTTTTGCTCAGTGTAATTGACCTTGATGATGTACCCGTCGATGAGCATTTTCCGGGTATATGCGCCGAAGTTGTGCGTTCCCAACTGGCGCATCTTATGTTGGATGAGATTTAGTTCCTGCTCATTCAGGCAGATTTCCTTGCGGATGGGCCGCGTGCGGTCTGGCATGATAAAACACTCCTTTCACTTTACAACGGACAGATTTTCTGCGAATGGGGGGGTAACGCGAAAAATTTCTTTTTACTTTTTAACGGACTTTTTTCTCAAAAACTTGACACCCTCTTAAAAAATATGCGCCCCTGCTTTTGTGAAAGCGGGAGCGCGTTGTATCTGCGGATATGAAATTATGGAGAATAGCAAGCACATCCGGTGTCCGTACACACCGGAAAAATGAGCGTTTCTGCCTTGCAACCGATACGCTCATTTTCTCTTTTGGGAAAGTCCCAAACCCTTGATTTCTGAATTGGAAATTCTTTCTGAACTTCGCGGGAAACCTATTGATTTTATTCGCTAATCGGACTATAATATATAATGATTTATTGTAACTACGATCAGGCTAACAAGCTGAGAGGACAGACCGGGAGGGCTGCAACCATGAAGTATCTTTCTGTCCCGCAGACCGCCGAGAGGTGGGGTATCTCATCACGGCGCATACAGATATTGTGCAACGAGGAACGCATACCGGGTGCGGTGAAAATCGGCAACAGATGGGCAATCCCCGATGATGAGCCAAAGCCCGCAGACGCGAGAATCAAAAGCGGAAAGTACGTTAAGAAGCCCGCTAAAAATTAAAAATGAGCCGCAGACAATAGCGACTCTAACTCGAAATAATGGGGTGCATTCCACCCCAAGGGTGCGAATGGGCGCACTACGCCCTTGGTTTACAACACGTCCGAAATCGTCTATTCGACAAACTATGACAAGATTGGACGCAATTCAACAAATATTAGTCCTTCCGTGACAGGACAGGTCTTTTACGAGAATAGATTTGTGGAGGAAAACAGCCATGCCAACGCTGGAATGGATTGGAAAAAGTAAAGTCATCAATCACCATCAGGAAGTGCCGTTCCGGGTGTTGGAGCGCCAATACAGCTATGACGAGCAGGGCCAGCATGAAGAAGATAACGGCAGCGAAAACATGATTATCCGGGGCGATAATCTGGAGGCCCTGAAAGCACTGCTGCCCCGGTATGAGGGGCGCGTCAAGTGTATTTACATTGATCCGCCCTACAACACGGGCAACGAAGGCTGGGTCTACAACGATAATGTCAACGACCCGAAAATAAAGAAGTGGCTGGGCGAGGTTGTCGGCAAAGAGGGCGAGGATTTGACCCGCCATGACAAATGGCTATGCATGATGTACCCCCGGCTGAAGCTGCTGCAAAAGCTGTTGGCGGAGGACGGGGTTATTTTTATCAGCATTGATGATACGGAATATGCCAATCTGAAATTGATTTGTGACGAGATTTTCGGAAGCAACTGCTTTGTTTCCAATATTTCATGGCAGCGTACATACTCCACCCGCAATGATTCCAAAGGCATCGTAAACGAAGTTGAGCATTTGTTGGTTTACAGCAAGCAGCCTGATTGGAATCCAAATAAATTACCAAGAACGGCAGAAATGGACGAAAGATATAAAAACCCGGATAACGATGTTAGACCATGGAAAAGCAGTGACGCATTTGCTCCGGATTCAGTTGGTCATCAGGGCATGGTCTATGGCGTTCAGCACCCAATTACAGGAAAGATTATGTACCCGCCCAACGGGCGGCATTGGTCTTTTGGACAAGAACAAGTTCTTGAAATTATGCAAGGCTGGGCTCCGTATGAGCTACGAGATATTAATGATGCAGAAGTTCGGGCAGAGCTTTGTGGAATTGCCAAAGAAAGCGTTCGACAAGATGTAAAGGCGATAATGCTGTCTGTTCCACTTGAAGAAGCGGCAAAACAAGCCGAGCAAGTATATCAGCGGGGACAGTGGCCTGTTTTCTGCTTCTCTAATAATGGAAAAGGCGGCATTCGGAGAAAAACATATCTTACCGAGGTTGGAGGTAGATTGCCTACCAACTTTTGGGCCTTTACTGAAACCGGGCACACCGATGAAGCCAAGAAAGAAATGCTGGCGATTTTTGACGGGAAAGCCACTTTTGATACCCCAAAGCCACACCGCCTAATTGAGTTTGTTCTGAAAATCGCCGGGAGCGACAATGCTCTTGTACTCGACTCCTTCGCCGGTTCTGGCACCACCGCCCACGCTGTTCTGAATATGAACAAAGCCGACGGTGGGCATCGGAAATTCATTCTTGTTGAGATGATGGACTACGCCGACAGCATTACTGCCGAACGCGTGAAGCGGGTCATCCAAGGCTACGGCGAGGGCAAAACGGGCGTGGAGGGTACGGGCGGCAATTTCAGCTTCTACGATCTGGGCGAACCGCTGCTTGTGGGCGATTGCCTGAACGAAGCTGTTTCCCCCGAAAAAATCCGGGAATACATCTGGTTCATGGAAACCAAAACGCCCTATGCCCCTCCTGCTGGGGACAGCCCCTATTACCTCGGTAACCACAACAGCACGGGTTACTACTTCTACTATGAGCCGCAGCGCGTGACGGTTTTGGACTATGCGTTTCTTGCCACCATCAAAGAAAAAGCCGATGGAACGGTCATTTATGCCGACCGCTGCTCCATCGGTGAGGACAAGCTGGCGCAGATGGGGATCACCTTCAAGAAGATTCCCCGCGACATCAGCAGACTGTAAGGGGGTGTTCGCTATATGGAATTAAAAAGCTATCAGAAAAAGGTCATAGCGGACTTGACCCGCTATCTGGAACTGCTGAATGAAACACGGGACTACGCGGCAGCTTTCCGCTGCTTCTGGCAGGAAAAAAGTGCACCGTCTCTGGGGTACTATCAGGATATTCTGCCCGGTGTCCCTAACCTCTGCTTCAAGGTGCCCACAGGCGGTGGGAAGACCTTTATCGCCTGTAATGCCATTCGCCCCATTTTTGACGCTCTGCCTGTTACCAAGACAAAGGCAGTGGTATGGCTCGTTCCCTCGGACGCAATCCTGGCGCAGACGGTGAAAGCCCTCAAAGACACACAACATCCCTACCGACAGAAAATTGATGTGGATTTTGGCGGGCGCGTGGAGGTCTACACCAAGCAGGAGCTTTTGAACGGGCAGAACTTCAATCCCACTGCCGTCACCGAACAGCTTTCCATCATGGTGCTGTCCTATGATTCTTTCCGTGGGCGCGGCAAGGAGGGCTTGAAAGCCTATCAGGAGAACAGCAATCTTGCCGAGTTTGCCAAGGTGCTTGGCAAGCCAGACAGCCCCATTGAGAAAGCGGACGAAACAGCGCTGTTCCAGATCATCAATCAACTTAACCCGCTTGTCATTGTGGACGAGAGCCACCACGCCCGGTCTGATCTCAGCCTTGAAATGCTGGAGAACTTCAATCCCTGCTTTGTTCTGGATTTGACCGCTACGCCGAAAAAGGAGAGCAATATTATCTCCTATGTGGACGCGGTGCAGCTCAAGGGCGAGAACATGGTCAAGCTGCCTGTGATCGTCTACAACCGGGACAGTCAATCCGATGTGCTGATTGACGCGATCGATCTGCGAAATAAGCTGGAAGAACTCGCCTGTGCGGAATATACAAAAACAGGCAAGTATATTCGCCCCATCGCGCTGTTCCAGGCACAACCAAAAGGCAAGGAGGACGCTACCACCTTTGAAAAGTTGCGGGATAAGCTGGTGGACGCTGGCATCCCGGCAGAGCAGATCGCCATTCGCACCGCCGATGTGAATGAACTGAAAAATGTGGATTTGATGTCTCCCGATTGTCCTGTTCGCTATATTATCACGGTCAATGCACTGAAAGAGGGCTGGGATTGCCCCTTTGCCTATATTCTTGCGTCCCTTGCCAACAAAACCAGTCAGGTGGATGTGGAGCAGATTTTGGGGCGTATCCTCCGTCTGCCCCATACACGCCAGCACACACAATCGGCTTTGAATATGTCCTATGTGCTGACTTCCTCCAACGATTTTAACACTACCGTGCAGCACATCATCAAGGGATTGAACAGTGCAGGATTCAGCGACAAGGATTACCGTCTGGCTGAGTCTGTGAAGCCCCAGGGCTCGGAGCAGCCCCCGGTGCAGATCGACATTACCGAACTGCAAGGAGTTTCCGATACGGAAGCCCCTTTGGAAACGGAACAGGACGATTTTGCAGGGCTGGATGGGAAATCCATCGGGGCAGAACTGGAACGCCGCCGGGAACAGGAAAAATCCTCAGAAATTACCCCCAAAGCCGACAGTATGCTGGATGATGCCGCCAAAGCCGGTGAAGCGTACAACAACGCCGTAAAACAGGGGCAGGATGATCCGCAGATTCAGAATCTTCCTTGGGAGGTGCGGGAACAAGTGGCTACTTTCCGTGTTCGTCCTCAATTCCAAAGTGACCTTGAAACTCTTGTGATCCCTCAATTTTTCCAGGTGATCCCCGATACCCTGTTTACGGAAGGTACGCTGGAACTGCTGGAAAAAGAACAGCTCGCCGAAGGCTTCACGCTGAAAGGTAAGGCATACGACATTGATTTTGCCGCAGCTGATGATGAGATTGCCGAGGTCGATGTGCGGGCAAATGAGGGCGGATTGCCCAAGGTGTTCAAAATGACCAGCGCAGAGCAGCGGTATTTCAAGGAATACTTCAACAGTCTGCCGCCGGAGAGTCGTGTGCGCCAATGCAAGGATATGATGTTCAATCAACTCAATAAGCTGAACATGGTGGACGCTGCCGAACTGAAATCCTACATAAACCGCATCGTGGACGATATGGACAAGGCACAGATCGCCGCTATGGAGAAGGCTCCGCTGGGATATGCCAAGAAAATCAGAGAAAAGATTGAATCCTTGCTGGATGCACATTATCGGGAAACTTTTGCAAAATGGCTGGAAACCGAACGCATTGTATGCCAGCCGTCCTATCGGCTGCCGTCAGTTATTCATCCCACGACCAGCACAGACATATACGGCGGTTCTTTGTATGAAGCCGAGGATGGCGACATCAACAAGCTGGAACAGGATTTGATTATGGAGTTGACCGCCCTTCCGAATGTTCGCTGGTGGCACCGCAATCTCTCCCGGCATGGATTTGCCATCAACGGCTATATCAAGCACTACCCGGACATTATGATTATGACCCAGAGCGGCAAGATTATCTTTGCAGAAACCAAGGGCGAGCATCTGAAAAACGATGACAGCCGGGAAAAGATTGAATTGGGACGCGCGTGGCGGACTGCCGCCGGGAGCCAGTACCGTTATTACATGGTGTTCAGGGATGGAGAAAACCTCCTGCCGGGAGCTGTCAGCATGAGCCAGTTTGTGGAGACAGTAAAGGCGCTGTAAGTGTAAAAATTCATACAGATTCAGGCAGCAGGAGTAATTCTGCTGCCGTTTTCTTTGGATGGCTATTCCGCTGGCTATGGTCTGCGGATTGTCATAATTTTTCAAAAGGGAGCGTGATAAAAATGAGAACGAAAATCAATCAAAGGGGGTGGTGTGCCGATGCAGTATAGAAACTGGAGCGAGATTCTAATGCAGGAGGCAGGATATGGCCAAACCGCTTGATCCCAAAGCGATAGAGGCCGAGCGGCAGACCAGCAGCCGAGCTGAGCGCAGAGAACAAAAACGTCGCCAGATGCAGGACGAGATTTCCTATAATCAGCGCGGAAATGGTGTCATTGTCATCCCGCCGCAAAAACGGCGAGAAATTGCAGCGGAACCACCCAAACTCCGCGTTGCGGCATATTGCCGCGTCAGCACGCAGGAGGAACAACAGATCGGCAGTTTCGATATGCAGATTCATCATTTTACCAAGAGAATTGAAGCCAATCCGCAATGGGAACTGGTGGAAATCTATCAAGATGAGGGAATCAGTGCCACTACTGTTGAAAAACGGCTGGGATTTCAGAAGATGATTGCCGACGCGGTGGACGGAAAAATTGACTTGATCCTCACGAAAAGCATCAGCCGTTTTGGTAGGAATATCGTGGATATTCTGAACAATCTGCGAACACTTTCTGCTCTGAATCCCCCTGTTTCCGTCGAGTTTGAAACGGAGGGAATTACCTATACCGGTGATGGACGGAATAACCTCCTGATCTCACTATTGGCTGCTCTGGCTGAAATGGAATCCCAACAAAAGAGTGAGGCCATTAAAGCAGGTATTCGCTGGCGCATGGCGGAGGGCATCTACAAGTTCTCTGTGCAGAACACGTTGGGCTTCTACCGCGACCACTTTGGGCGGTTGGTTATCGAACCTACCGAGGCACGAATTGTCGAGTATATCTACGAAAGCTGCTTGGAGGGCGCAACGCCAGCGGAAATAGCCGCTGCCCTGACAGAGCAGGGGATCAAATCTCCCATGGGTAATGACCTCTGGTCTGCCGGTACTGTCCGCAGCATCCTCCGAAATGAGAAATACTGCGGTGATGCCTTGATGCAGAAAACCTATACCAAAGATTTCCGCACACATAAATCAGTGAAAAACACTGATCTGAATATGTATTTCAAGGAAAATCACCATACAGCTATTGTTAAAAAAGAGGACTGGATAAAGGTACAAAAACTGCTGTCGGAGCGGCACAGCACGGCAAAACGGGCTACATTGCGCCGTCTAAGCAATCACTTTGTCGCATACCGCGTGAAAGATGGTCTTTTCAAGGGCTATCTGATCATGGATTCCCGGTGGTCTTTTTTAGAACGTCAGGAGTTTATGGAAATCGTGGATGAGGCACAAAACACGATGAAATGAAAGGATTTTTACTATGAACTTCGATTTTTCCGCTTTGAACTTTGAAACCATTGATTCCAACATCAACGCCTACCCTGATATGTTCCTGAATCAGAACGGCGTGACTTTCACCAAGAAGGTGCTTGAGGACTTGGGTTATCCCGCCTATGTCCTGTGCCTGCTGGATGCAAAGGCGAAAGTGTTTGCGATCCGTATGTGCAAGAGCAACGAGCCGAAGGGTTTCAAATTCTCCAAGCCGAAGGGAGAGCAGAAGGGTGTCGTAACAATTTCCAACAAGAACCTGCTTGACCCTCTGCGGGCCGTTACGGGTGAGGACTATATTCCCGGAAAGCGGTATAGGGTGCGTGGCTTCTGGGTTGCTGACGCAAAAACCATGTGTTTTGACCTTAACGAGGGCGTTCAGGAGGACTTTCGCCCTGTTACGCCGAGCAATGACGCAGAATAACCCCTGATACTCAGGGAGAAAAGGGAGAGCCAAAGAGCGGCGGCAAGCCACCTGAGCGAGAAAGCCACCTCTCCCTTTTCTCCCTCGCTGCGGCTATGGAAACCGTGGAAAACCGCAAGTGGTTTACACACCGTTCCCACAGCCTGCACTTACCCTCTTATTCCTCTCCGGCTTTCTCCCTATACAGAGAAAACGTGTTCATTTTTGTTCCGAGAACGTACAGTCACCGTGATAGGTAGAGCGCAGTATGTCAACACGGCATAGAAAAACAAATGGCACACAGGAGGGATTATCCTCCAAAAAAAGCCCCGAGACGCAACAAAAAGAAGCCCAGCACGCGCCGTTTGACGTGATGCTGGGCTTCTCCTCATTACAGCGATTTCAGCGGGTAAAACAATGCTCTGTTTGCAAGAAGCACTTTCGCATTTTGCCAAATGGTGTAAAAATGCTCTATGCCGTAAAATTCCACATCCAAAGGCGTACCGTATACGCTCTGCCGTGCTTTGCTTTCTGATGTGCTTTTTTCATGCAGGGAGAAAGGATTTCACTGTTCTCACTATCTCCAGTTTTAATAAGGCATTTTTACTGCCTCACAGTGACGTTACTCAGCAATTAAGCCGAAATGCCGCAGAGCATCCTTAATTGCCTCGACCTTTTCAGGCGGGCATGGATGATACTCATGCTTCCTCTGCTCCACAGCGTTCGGCGCTTTGTGCATATCCAATCCGACCATGCGCTTGACCTCTGCAATATATGCAGTATGGACTTTGAAGCCGTACTTCTCCTGCACATATTCCTGAATACGCTTATAGGTCGGATGCTCCTTGACCTCGCCGGTTTCCACTTCCATTCTGACTTCAACCGTCAGTGGATTTGTTTCCCGTGACAAGAGGACCACCGTCTCCACATGGGCGGTCCGGGGAAACATATCCACGGCCACGGCCTTCCTGGCGGCGTAGCCCTTCCCAGCGAAGCGGGCCAGGTCCCGGGCCAGAGTGGCCGGGTCGCAGGAGACGTAGACCACCCGCTCCGGGCCCATGGCGGCCACGGTGGAGATCACGTCCTCGCTCAGTCCCTTGCGGGGCGGATCCACGCATACCACGTCGGGCCGCAGCCCCTCCGCGGAGAGCCGGCGGGCGGCCTCCCCCGCGTCGCCGCAGAGGAAGCGGGCGTTGGTAATACCGTTGCGTGCGGCGTTGCGCCGGGCATCCTCCACGGCCTCGGGCACCACCTCGGCGCCGATGACCTGCCCGGCGGAGGAAGCCATGGTCAGGCCGATGGTGCCGATGCCGCAGTAGAGGTCCAGCACCGTCTCCCCGCCGGTGAGGCCGGCGAATTCCGCCGCCTTGCGGTAGAGGACTTCAGTCTGGTCGGGGTTGACCTGATAGAAGGAGGGCACCGACAGCCGGAAGGTCAGGCCGCACAGGGTGTCATCCAGATCGTCCCGGCCCCAGAGGGTGCGGTAGGAATCCCCCAGGATCACGTTGTTCTTTTTTTCATTGACGCCCAGCACCACGCCGGTGAGGCCGCGCTCCGCCCCGCGGAGAGCGGAGACCAGCTCCTCCTCGTGGGGGACCCCTTTGCCGTTGACCAGCAGGCAGAAGAGGGACTCCCCCTTCCGGTTGGTGCGGACGTACACGTGGCGCACCAGTCCCCTGCCGGAGCGCTCCTCATAAGCGGGAATGTGATACTCCTCCATCCAAGCTTTGGCGGCGGCGCGGAGCCGGGCGGCGGCAGGGCTCTGGAGCAGGCAGTCCTCCACGTCGGTGACCGAGTGGGTGCCCGCCCGGTAGAATCCGACCCTAGGGCCGGGGGAGACGGGGAACTGGGCCTTGTTGCGGTAGCGCTCGGGCCGCTCTGCGCCCAGGATCTCGGTCACGGACAGGTCCAGCCCGCCGATACGGCGGATGGCGTCCTCCACCCGCTGCCGCTTGGCCTCCAGCTCCTCGGCGTAGGACATATGGCGCAGGCGGCAGCCGCCGCACCGGCCGAAGTAGGGACAGTCGGGGGTGACGCGGCGGGGCGATGGCTCCTCGACCCGGACCACGTGGCCCCAGATGGCCGAGCGGCCTACTTTATCCAGGTGGACCGTACATGTCTCGCCCCGGAGGCCGCCGGACACAAAGACCACCGCGCCGTTGAGCCGGGCGACGCCGTCGCCGTCGCTGGAATAGCCCTCGATGAAGAGGGAATGTTCAGTGTGTTCTAAGACGCGATCCATTCCACCAGATACTCCTTCAGTGCAGAATAGGGGACGGAGAGCTCCACCGGGCTGTTGCCGGCGCCCAGTTCGCCGGGCTGATACCAGAACACGAAGCCCTCCCCGGTCAGATAGAAGTGCTCCGGCTGGAAAGAGGCCTGGATGTCGGCCCTGGATACACCCTGGGCGAGGAGCTGTGCCGCCGCATCCGAGCGGAGCACGGCCTCCCTGGCGGCGTCGGCGGCGGCGAGAGAATCGGTAAAACAGTCGGTAAAGGTGAGTCTGTGTCCGTCGGTCAGGTCAAAAAGCTCGGCCATGCGGAACACGCTGGGGTGGGCCGCCCCCACGGAGTTGACGTAAAACTGCCGGGTGAAGCAGATGGCCCACTCCGACTGGAAGCTGGTCTCAAAGGTCATCTCCTCCGCGGTGGCCTGGAAGGGAAGGCCGGAGAGGGTGGAGACCTCGTAATCCCCCTTGGCGCTCTCGGCCCGCTCGCCGGCGGCGGTGAGGAGCTCGGCTCCCTCGCCGGAATAGTAGTCCGAGATGGCGGCAAGCGCAGGATGAAGGTCCCGGTTCTCAAAGTCGGGCAGGGTGTAGCTGACAGTGAGCACCACGGCGCCGTCCTCCGCGGTATAGCTCTGGGCGAAGAGCTGGCTGGAGAGGATGGGGTCGGCAGGTTCGGTGACCGGCGTGGGGGTGGGCACAGGCGTGGGCGTGGGTGCAGGTGTGACCGCGGGCGCGGGCGTGGGGGACGCGGTGGGCTGAGCGGGGGCCGGAGCGCAGGCGGAGAGCGCCGTGAGACAGAGGGCGGCCAGAGCTGCGGGAAGATACCGTTTCATATAAACTCCTTTGCGTGGGCGGATGGTTGTTTTTCCTATTGTATCATTGAAAAACAGCGGCGTAAATATGGGAACGTCAGTATTTGAGCACCAGGGTGCCGCCGCATTTGCAGCGGTACCGCTCCGGATGCAGGGTCAGATTGGAGGCTTTGGTCCGGGGGAATTCCCGCCCGCACTTTTGGCAGACCACCAAGTGGCGCACCGGCCTGAGGTCGGCCACCCCCAGATCCTCAGGCCGTGAGGTGCGGGAGATGTGGTAGCCGAAGGCCGCGTTCATGCGCCCGGCGTACGCCCGCCAGCGCTGGCCATGGTTCTGACAGCCGGGACAGGTATGGAGCACCTCGTGGGCCAGCGTCTCCCGGCAGGATTGCTCCGGCGCGTCCAGCAGCCGGTGGGTGAGCTGGATCTGGAAGGAACCGCCCCGGCGGACACAGCAGCCGAAGCGGGTGAGGGCCCGGGTGTTGACCACCACATGGGGGTCGATGGCGGAGGACACCGGGATACCCGAACTCCGGGCCTGGGCCAGCACTGCACGGAGCAGAGCGTCAAAATCGTTCAAGAAGATCACTCCGGTCAGAGAAAGAAATCCATTCTATTTTAACACAGAAGAGAGGAATCGGATGAGAAAAATCGTGGAAGGGCGGCCCGCAGTCCCATTGACACCGGATATGGAGACGGATATACTGGGATACACAGATCCGGCGCCGGGACACCCACCGGGCCGGACGTACACGAACGGAGGGAAGGATATGAAGCGGATCCTGTGTTTTGGCGATTCCAACACCTGGGGCTTTAACGGCGCCCAGGGCGGCCTGCGGTTTCCTGAGGAGGTCCGTTGGACCGGCCGGCTCTCCCGGCTCATGGGGGAGGATGTACGGATCATCGAGGAGGGCATGAACGGGCGTACCCTTTCTTCCTTTGACGATATGCGCCCCGGCGCCGAGGCCATGGAGTACCTTCTGCCCTGCCTGGCTTCCCACCTGCCTCTGGACGCGGTGGTATTCATGCTGGGGACCAACGAGTGCAAGCCCCGCTTCGGCCGGACGGCGGCGGAGATCACCGCAGACATGGGCGAGCTGGTAGACCGGGCCATAGCCTTCCTGGCCAGGGGGCTCCACGGCCAGCGGCCGGACCCGGTCATTCTGCTGGTGGCCCCCAAGCCGCTGGCGGAGCGGGCGGCGGAGGACGCCGCGTTCGATATGGGCTCGGTAGAGATGTCCCGGCAGCTGGCGGAGGGCTACCGCGCCCTGGCGGAGGAGCGGGGGCTCCTGTTCCTGGACGCCGGAACAGCGGCGGAGGAGCTGGGACCGGACGGCTGCCACCTGAGTGTAAATTTCGGGTTATAAAGTCCACTTGCACGGAGTTTCCGGTCCATCTTCACGGATAAACAAGTCCACCGTCACGGTGAAGGAGTCCGGCTAAATCAGAGCCTTTATAA
>NZ_JBQHUB010000011.1:0-79122 GCF_052065415.1 Pseudoflavonifractor sp. HCP28S3_F10
GTCTACGCAGCCTGACGGCTGCGGCAACCTCGCTCACGGATAGATCCTGCGGCTCCATCCGTGAGCAAGGTTTTTACCACGGGGTGTCCAACTTGTTATTGCAATTTGCGAACAGAAAAATCTGCTATTTTTCCTTTAACAACAGTTTCCGGAGAAGCAGCAGCCAGAATTGCTATGGGTGGTATTCCCGCAGATAATCTAGTTTGTCATGGTGATGGACCCACCTGTCAGAAATGATAGGTGGGTTTGTCCGCGCGGCAGGCTGCACATATATCCCGGGAGGGCCAGCCCCACGCCCGGACGAAAAGGAGATACTGACAGCATGAGCAATGTTTTGTGGTTATCCAGAGCAGATGTGGCCAGGACCGGCGTCTGCAGAATGGAAGAGACAGTACAGATCGTGGAAAAGGCGTTCCGCCTTTTTGACGCAGAGCAGGCCATCATCGTCCAGGAAGCCGCCCTTCGTCTCAAGGCCGACGGACAGGACCACGCCTGCTATTCCCTTCCCGCCTATGTGGGCGGTGACGTGAATATATGCGGCCTCAAGTGGACCGCCCACGGAACGGAAACGGATCCCCTGAACATGGAACAGTCCCGTATCCAGGCCACCGTAGTCCTCACCGACCCCCACAGCGGTCTCCCGCTGGCGGTCATGAACGGCACGGACATCGGCGCTGCCCGTACAGGCGCGGTGACGGCGGCGGCGCTGCGGCGCCTGGCGCCGGTTCATACCAAAAAGGTGGCTCTGTGCGGCGCGGGCGGACAGGCGGAGCGCCAGCTCCAGGCGGTCCTTTTTGCGCTGCCGCAGACGGAGGAGATCGCTGTGTGGAGCCGCGGAAACAGGCGGAACAAGGCCCTGACAGAGCGCTATCGCGGCACCACCGGAACTGTTCTTCGCGCCGCGCAGGATCTGGATGACGCGGTGGACGGCGCGGACGTCATTATCGGCGCCACCTCGGCGCCCGAACCCTATCTGCTCCCCCGCCATCTGCGCTCGGCAGCCCTCTACTGCCATATCGGCTTCAATGAGATCACGGCGGAGGCGGTGGACCAGTTCAGCCGCGTCGTTGTGGACACCTGGGAAGAAGCAAAGCATGTGAGCGGCCAGTCCCTTTTCAGGCTCTACCGCGAGGGCCGGTTCGATGAGGCCCGTATCACGGGCTCACTGGGCGCCATCCTCTCCGGCAGGCTGGACGTGCCTCGTGGGACCCCCGGGCAAAAGGTCATGTTTGACGCCTTCGGCCTGCCCATATTCGATCTGAGCGTGGCCAAAGAGGCCTTCGTCCGCGCAGGCCAAATGGGTCTTGGGACCAGCCTCACCTGGTAAGAATCTGTTATTTAACGGCAAAAGGATATGGATAAAGATGAATGTGAATTTTGATGAAGCAATCAAGAGGAAAAACACCAGCTGCTCCAAATATGACGGTATGACCGCCTCCTTCGGCACAAATGACCTTCTGCCTCTGTGGATCGCCGATATGGACTTTCCCGTCCCCGAAGAGGTGACCCAGGCCGTCAAAACGCGGGCGGAACATCCCGTATACGGGTACAATATTTTTCCCGATGGATATTACGAGGCCTTTCTGGCCTGGGTGGAGAAGCACCATGGCTGGACAGTGGAAAAGGACTGGGTGTGCCACACACCGGGGGTCCTGACGGCCCTGTCCACCGCCATCCTTACCTTTACGGAAAAAGGGGACAATGTGCTCATCCAGCCGCCGGTATACTTCCCCTTCAGCAGCACCATTGAAGCCCTGGGCAGAACGGTGCTGAACAACCAGCTTCTCTATGAAAACGGACGCTTCTCCATGGACTTCGCAGACCTGGAGGAAAAGGCGAAGAAGGCCAGGCTCTTCGTATTCTGCAGCCCCCACAACCCATCGGGCAGAGTGTGGACGAGGGAGGAGCTGGCACGGGTGGAGGAGATCTGCCGGAAAAACGATCTGCTGGTATTTTCCGATGAGATCCACAGCGATATCGTATACGCCCCCCACAAGCATACCGTTTTCGCCCAACTCTCCCCCTGGAGCGAGCAGCACAGCATCATCGCCATGGCCCCCAGCAAGACCTTCAACATCGCCGGCCTGCAGATGTCCCATATCACCATTCCCAATGAATCGCTCCGCAGCCGCTTCCAGTATCTGCTGCGCTATGGCCTGCATGTGGCCAACGGCAACTCCTGCGGCATCCCCGCGGCCCAGGCCGCCTATGAGCACGGCGAGGACTGGTACCGGGCGCTGCTGGCCTACCTGCAGCAGAATCTGGACTATCTCGACCGGGCGCTGGCGGAGCAGGTGCCCCAGGTCAGGCTGGTCCGGCCGGAATCCACCTACATCCCGCTGCTGGATATGAGCGCGCTGAACATGAGCAACGATGAGATGAAGGACTTTGTGATCGGCAAGGTCGGAGCGGCTCTGAATGCCGGCAGCACATTCGGCCCAGGCGGGGAGCGTTTTATGCGCATCAACGTGGCAACGCAGCGGGCAAACCTTGAGGAGTTCGTCGCGCGGCTCAAGCGCGCCGTCGATGCGCTGTCATGAACAAACGGCCCGGGATCCGGGATTATATCCCGATCATATTCGTCATGCTGTTCTGGGGCTCGATGGGCATCCCATCGACCTATGCGGTGGAGGAGTTCACTCCCCTGGCTGTTCTGTGCCTCCGCAGCGGCATTGCCGCCCTTGTGCTGTTTCCCTTCGTATGGCGCCGCCGCGGGAGCGTGCGCCCGGCGGCCGGAGAAGGAGGCCTTCTGATCCTTCTGTCCCTGATCGGCGTAGTCGTCTGCAATTACCTGTACTTTTTCGCGGTACAGCACACCGCGCTGACCCACGTGGCCACCCTCTATGCCCTGGGGCCCATCATCACCACCGTCCTGGCGGCAGTCTTTTTGAAGGAAAAAATACACCAAAGCCGGCTTCTGGGAATCATTCTGGCCTTCGCCGGGGTGGCAGTACTTATCACAAACGGGCACCCGGAGGAACTCTTCTCCAGCGGCTTCAGCAAGGGCGACGCCGCCGAGCTCGCCTCCTCCCTGTGCCTGGCGGTCTACACCGTTCTGAGCAAAAAGGTCCGGAAAACATCCGCTGACTGCGTTGTGTTCTGGCTGATGGCGGTCAGCTTCCTTACAACGCTGCCAATGGTGTATCTTCTGGAAGGGGGGCTCCCCTTTCCTGTCAGCGGACGCGCAGCCGCTTCCGTCGTTTATCTGGGCGTCCTGTGCTCCGGGATGGGCTATCTCCTGCAGCAGCGGTCCATTCAGCGCATCGGAGCTTCCACCTCCGCCGCATTTCTGAACGGGATCAGTCCTATCACCATTCTCACCGCGGCCGTCGTTCTCAAAGAAGAGCTCTCCCTGGTGCAGGTGGGCTGTATGGCCGTCGTATTCGCAGGACTGCTTCTGAACACCAAAAACTGTTCCCTCTGGAGCAGACCTCGAAAAGCGGCAATATAATATCAGGCAGCTGAACATTTTTCACGTTCAGCTGCTTTTTTATAGATTATTCTGTGGACTTATGCCCTGTTATCATGTATAATTTATTTATTAACAATGATTGACAGGGTGGCGTAAATGAGTTCTTTTTATTCCGAAAACGTTGAATATATGCTGCTTCGGATCATCGCTGAGCAGGAAGAACCTGTCGGAGCGGGCTTTCTTGCGGATATGCTTCAAAGTAACGGGAACTGTACAATGAGCGAAGCGACCATCGGAAGGCATCTGAGAAAATTTGAGAAACAGGGCTTTCTGAAAAGCGAAAAGTACGACGGACGGTCCAGAGGACGGATCATCACAGGTCAGGGCCGGGCAAGGCTCAAGGAGCTGGCCGCGGAACGGCGTCAGGCAAAGGCAATGCTGGATACCATGGAGATCTTCAATGACGGCTTCGGCGAGCAGCTGCACAACGTTCTGGTCACAAGAGAGATCATCGAGCCCGAGGTTGCGGCGCTTGCCGCACAGAATGCCACACAGGAGAACATCGACGCCATCCGGAAGATCGTGGAGCAGACCGCGCAGCTGACGGAAAAAGGCGAGAGCATGGCGGCCACCGACGCCCCGTTTCACATTGAGATCGCCAAAGCGTCCGGGAATCCCGTGCTCGAGGCCGTAATGAAAATGATCCGCACGGACCGGGATTACTCTCCGGAGATCGAGAGCATCATCAACGCCTCTTCGCTGAATAACCCCAGCGACCATATGAGCATCTACAAGGCCATCGCGGAGCATGACGCGGAAAAGGCCAGACAGATCATGAAACAGCACATCCACAATCTCATCGTGAAAAGCAGCCGCTATCAAGGAACGAAATAAGCTCAGCACACCTGGAGATATCCCCTGATACGCCATTTACGAACTTATCATACGCCCGCCGGACCTCTGTTTCCGGCGGGCGTATTTTCTTTTCCGCTGGCCGGACCTTCTGGTATGGCTGAGCATGGTGACCTGTTCATACCTGCTCCGGGCCCTACGCCCGCCGCCGGTGACCCACAGCTTCCGGGAGGACGCACTTTTTCAAATCACGGCAGGACCCGTAGCCATCGGGATGGAATCGTTCCTCCATCCACCGCAGGTCAGGCACTATTTTAAAAAGCGCCGGAGGCGCCGTGGACAGAAATGCCCACAGCGCCTCCGGCGCTTTTTTTACTTCTCCGGCCAGTGGCCGGACTTGAGTCCGGCTCCACACATGGGGATCAAGCAGTCAGCGGCAGGCCCATACTGCCGGCAGTATTGCCGGTACCCTGCGTAATTGGCCGCTGTCGTATACTCGCAATAGACACCGTGCCGGGCAAGCTCTGCTCTCGCGGCCGGAATCCATTCCTCCGGCGCGTGAATAAAGCGGACGCCGTATTTCCGGCTGAGCCGCAATATCTCCTCTCCGCGCATGGGCCTGCCGATAGCGATACCCTCCGCCATGGTGGGCCGGGATTTCACCTCCGCCGGGGCAGCAGAGCCCTGCTCATACGCCCGCAGGAGAGGATCGCAGTGCTCTGACTGTACGGCAATGATCTGCGGCATCCGCTGGATACAGCCGCTCTCCAGTAAATGTTCCAGCCCGCGGATCGCGCCGAGAAACAGTGTTCCGTTGCCCACCGGGAGCAGGATATGCTCCGGGATGCGCCCCAACTGCTCATAAACCTCGTAAATATAGGTTTTTGTGCCCTCATAGAAGAAGGGACTGTACACATGGCTGGCATAATAGAGCCCTTCCTGCGCCGCCTTCTCCCGGCACACATCCGCGCAGTGATCCCGGCTCCCCGGCACCACGGTACACACTGCTCCGTGGGCGCGGATCATATCGATTTTCTTCGGCGATGTCCCTTCCGGCACAAAAATCTCGCAGGCGATCCCGGCCCGGGCGCAGTAGGCCGCCACCGCGTTCCCGGCGTTTCCGCTGCTGTCCTGCACCACCCGGTCCACGCCGATGGCCCTGCAATGTGCGGCCAGTACCGCGGCCCCCCGGTCTTTAAAGGACAGCGTCGGCATCATGTAGTCCATTTTCAGCAGCACGCCGTCCTCCAGCGGAACAACGGGCGTCATGCCCTCTCCCAGGGTAATCCCTTCCCATTCTCCGCCCTCCAGCGCCATAAACCGGCGGTAGCGGAAGATATTCCAGCTCTCCCGCTCCACGGCGGAAAGGTCGAACTTCGGCGGTGAAAACTCCAGCTCCCAGAGTCCTCCACAGGCACATCGGGTGGCCCTGGTCCGGACGGATTCCCTTTTCCCGCAGTTTGAACAGATAAAATTCACGTGTTTTTTCCCTCCACAGACGCATGTGCCTCCGCCGGCCTCTCTGCTCACAGAAACATCCCCTGCGGCAGAGTCCGGTCAATTGCGAGGATCTGCTCTGCGGCATAGGAAGCATCCTCTCTGGTGATCCCCAGATGGAATACCAATCGGATCTCCGACGGGGACAGGACGTACCCCCGTATGCCCCGTTCCTTTAAAAGCGTGTTAAACTGTTCTCCGGTAATGCCTGCCCCGTTGAGATCCAGCAGCAGGATATTGCTCTGAGGTGCCGGATCGGCCCGCAGGGCTTTGAGGCCCCTCAGCCGCCCGGCCAGATATTGGGCATTTTCCCGGTCCTCCGCCAGACGTTCCACATTGTTCTCCAACGCATAAATACCGCAGGCGGCCGCAACGCCGGTCTGCCGCATGGTGCCTCCCAGCAGCTTTCTCCACTCTACGGCCCGGCTGATAAACGCTTTATTGCCACAGAGCAAAGATCCGATAGGCGCACCCAGCCCCTTGGAAATGCAGAACATGACCGAGTCACAGTTCTCCGTGATCTCCTTCGGGGAAACGCCCAGGGCCTCGGCCGCGTTGAACAGCCGCGCGCCGTCCAGATGGACATGCACCCCATGTCCGGCGCACAGAGTCTTGATCTGTCTCATGGCGTCCACAGGCATGCAGGTCCCGCCGGAAAAATTGTGGGTGTTTTCCACGCAGGCCATCTGGATCCTTCCCGTATCCAGCTGCTCTTTTATCCCGTCCAGATCAGGCGCTCCCTTTTGGTCGATCTGATAAAAGACAGGCACCATGCGGAAGCCCTCTTCCTGAAAGCAGATCTTCTCTACCTCCAGAATATGCTGCCGCTTTTCCACAAGGACGGCGCTGCCGGGGCTGCAGCAGGCAAGGATCGCGCAGGTGTTCGCCATGGTTCCCGTGGGGCAGAAGAGGGCCGCCTCTTTTCCCGTCAGGGCGGCGGCCAGGTCTTCCAGCCGGTTGGTGGAAGCATCTTCCCCGCGCCCGCCGGCGTCCAGCCTTCCGGCATCGCCCAGCTGCGCCTCAGGGATCGTCTCCAGCATCGCCCGGGTGGGCAGTGTAATGGTATCGCTCACTAAATCTATCATATATGCTCCCTCTGTCTGATACAGGTCCCCCCTCCGTGTCTGAAGGGGGAGACCCGAAAGTGTACTTAAGCGCCCAGGCCCAGCGGAATGCCGCAGAAATAAAATACGCAGAATAGTGCGATCAGGACTACCAGATAGGTCAGCGAAAATACGACCTGGCCGGACAGGAGCGTGCCCATGCCGGCCTCCTCCTTATTGATCTCAGGCATACGGTTCTGGTTCATCAGGGTAATGGCATAGACCAGCGCCGCGTTCAGCGGGGTGAGGTTATTCGTGCAGGAGTCACCCATGCGGTAGAGGCACTGGGTGACTACGGGATTGATCCCAAGGTTCAGGAACATGGGCACAAAGATGGGCGCCAGGATCATCCACTTGGCGGAGGCACTGTACATAAACAGGTTGGTAAAGGCGATCACGACAACGAAGGTGATCATCAACGGGAAACCGGTAAAGTGAATGGATGAGAGGAATCGCTCGCCGGAGACCGAGATCACAGTGGCCAGCTTGCTGTTGTTGAATACGTACAGCATCTCGGCCACCACGAAGAGGATCAGCACCATCGTCGCAATGCTTTTGACGCCATTGGCCATCATTTTGGGAACGTCGTTCTTGCTCCTGATCACTCTGGCGCCTACACCGTAACAGATGCCCACCACAACGAACATAAAGGAGATCAGGGGGACCAGGCCGGACATCAGAGGGGAGCTGGGGATGAGCTTTCCTTCTGCAGAGCGGAGGAAGCCGTTCCGGGGAACGCAGAAGATCAGCATCAGGACGATGAAAACCAGCGCGCCGTATCCGGCGAACTTCATACCGCGGTTCTCCTCCGGGGTCAAAGCCAGCGCCGCCCGGTCACCCATGACTCTCCGGGTGCGGTCCACGTCTCCGTAGAGAGGGACCAGAACCTTTTCCGTAATCACCGTAGTGACCAGAGCCAGCACGATACAGGCTACCGCCTGGAAAATGTAGTTGACCATGGGATTAACGGGATAACCCAGCGGCTCAGACACGCCGTTGGTGATGGAGGATACCACCACGTCGCCCACCGAGGGGAGCAGATTGCCCACATAGCCAGCGCCGGCGGAACCGTATCCCACCACAATACCGATCCAGGGGTTGCGGCCCACAGCCTTATAGACGACCGCGCCCAGCATAACGGCGAGAATGGTGCCGCCGTCCGAGCAGATGTTGGAGCAGACGCCTACCATGGCCAGGACAAAGGTGACCATGCTGTTGGGCGCGTTGCCCAGCAGCTTGCGCAGGCCCACTTTGAAGAAGCCGCTCTCGTCGCAGATGGCGACGCACATGGTAATGATCAGAACGGAGGTCAGGTTGGGGCTGTTGGTAAATGCAGTGACAAAGCCTGCCAGCCATTTTTGCAGTTCCTCTTTGGAAAGCATATTGACGACGGCGGCCGTCTGCTCTGTGATCTCGCCCGTTTTTGATGCGGACAGATAGGTAACGGATACCCCTGCCATGCTGCAGATCCAGGAGGCCGCCAGGATGATTCCAATCAGAATCAGAAAAATATAGAAAGGATGGGGTAATTTGTTGCCCACACGCTCAATTTCTTTGGCAAAACGGACCAGTACACCGGAATTCTTTTTTGTGTTGGTTTTCATAGTAAAGCCCCCTTTGCTTCTCTCTTCATCATTCTATCTGCGTTCGTTCAGTCTGCCCACCATCGTGCAGTAGAGCTTTGCGGATGTTAAAAGCACCCGCTCGTCGATGTTGAAGCGGCAATTATGATGGGGCGCCGGGACACTGGCGCCCAGCATCATGAAGGTCGCCTTCCCGCCCTGACGCTGTACCTCCCGCATCATAAAAGTCACATCCTCGCCGCCGCCGTTCGTGTCCAGGTACGGCTCCATGCTCATGCCGCTGTCTATCTCCCTCAGGCAGTCCGCGGCCAGGTCCATCATCTCCTGGTCGCAGGGACAGTCGATGGAATGTCCCATGATCCTGTAGGAGAATTCACACTCGTACATATCTGCCGCCGCCCGGCATACGCGCAGCATGCTCTGGAACATGTACTCGTTGAGCTCCTCGGTCAGCCCCCGGACCTCTGCCTTCAGAAGCGCGTGATCGGGGATCACATTCCGCCCCGGACCAAATTCTCCGGCGCCCACATTGACGCGGGTCCGCCCGCCGCTGTGGCGGGAGATAGCCAGCAGATTGAGGATAGCGGTGGCCGCAGCCGCGGCCGCGTTATGTCCCTTCTCCGGTGCCGCTCCCGCATGGGCAGACAGGCCGCTGAAGATCAGGTCCACTTTGTAGCTGAAGCTGCCGTTGGTCATTGCCGCCGCAAACTGGCCGTATTTCAGACCTCCTAAACCGATATGTCCACCAAACAAATAGTTGACACCGTTCAGGATCCCGCTTCTGGCGACCGATTCACCGCCCCGCGCCCCTTCCTCCGCTGGCTGAAAGATCAGCATCACCTTGCCGCAGAGCTGCTCCCTGCAGGCAGCGAGGATATTGGCCACGCCAATGCCAATCGTCGCATGTGCGTCGTGGCCGCAGGCATGCATGAGCATCGGGTGAATGGAGGCAAATCCCTCTTTTGCGGGGACATGGTCCGGGTCCCTGCTCTCGTCCACATCGTTGCAGTCGATGTCGAACCGCATGGCGGTAGTGGGACCGGGCCGGCCCGTATCCAGGATGCCCACCACACCGGTATAGCCGCCGCGCATATGTTCCACCAAAGCGGGGTCGGCGCCCTCCCGGATGGCACGCTGCATACATGCCTCCAGCACGTCGTCAGACGGCACGCCGTACCGTTCTTCCTTCATATGGATTTCTTTTCCATACACATAGGGGATACCGAGGCGCTGCAATTCGTGGATAATATCCGATGTTGTCAAGAACTCGGTCCAGGCGTTTTCGGGCATATGATGGCGGGTCCTGCGAAACTGGATTAATTTGCTTTCAAGCTGTTTGAAAGCGACGGCAGAAAAATCCATATCTGTTTTCCCTCCTGTTCAAGGTCCGTGGTTCGTGCACAAACCACAATAGGAACCGGAGAATTGCAATTCTCTTATGTAAAAATTAAACACCACACTTGACAAATAGTCAAATATGAATATAAATATGATTATATAGGATATAAACTATACTCTATCATGTGAGGTCCTCTATGTTTCACAATAAAGACTATATTTACTGCATCTATAAAGAAGGCAGCTTCAGCAAAGCCGCGGAAGTACTGCATATTGCGCAGCCCTCCCTGAGCGCGGATGTAAGCCGGCTGGAAAAGCGGCTGGGTGTCCAGCTCTTCAACCGCAAGACCAAGCCCATCTCCGTCACACCCTTCGGCTTGGAGTATATTCATGCCGTTGAGCAGATCTACGAAATCGAAGAACATCTTCAGACGCTGGCCTATGAAGTGCACAGCCTGCAAAGCGGCCATCTGGCCATCGGAGGAAGCAGCCTGGACAACCCGTATACCATCACCCAGACCATCGCGCAGTTTAAAAAACGCTATCCCAACATATATCTGCGCATCCATGACACCAACACGGTTCGTTCCAAGCAGATGCTCGATGCCGGTGAACTGGATCTGGTCATCACCAACCGGCCGATGGATGTATCAAAATATGAAAAACTGTTCTGCTACAGCGAAAGCCTGGTATGGGCGATCCCACAGGAATTCCCAATCAATGAATCCCTGCGGGGCCGGGAACTGCACAGAGCTATGCTCGGTAACCGTATTTTCGACGTACCGGACAGCAGGTGCGTCAGCGCCGCGGAATTGGCGGAGGTACCGATGATCCTGTTGGACAACACCAATTATCTGCGCACCTGCGTGGATATGATCTTCCAGGAGAGCAGGGTGGAACCCATCGTCGCGCTGGAGACAGAAAACCCATCTATTTCCTATAATTTTGCCATGCAGGGTGTGGGCGCCACCATAATCAGCAATCGGCTTATTGAGAATCTGAATCCGGGTGGAAAGCTGCTGTATTATAAGCTGCTGAGCCAATACAGCAAACGGAACGCCTATGTGTATTACAGCAAAGGGCGTTATGTTACGGCCGCCATGAAAAAGTTTATCGAGCTCTTACAGAAAGATGACAGGTAAGTAAAATGGCCCGCCCCACAGTCCATCCTGCGGGACAGGCCACTTTTTCCGGACAGAGCCGCCGGCGGGGAACATGCTGTAGAACCGGAACGTCTTGTCCACCACCATCCGCTCAGGGGCAGCAGGGCCCAAGCCGCCTCCGGCAAAAGCCCATCCATTCCGCTGCCGCTTCTCCAGTACTGTATTGCCGGTACCATGTTCAAAAAAACACCGCGGCCGGGGGTCTGAAAAACCTCCCGGCCGCAGTGTCTGTGTTTCTTGTCGGATGAAATTGAGATCTACATGTCCGCTCAGCTCTGAGCCGAGGGGGAGCTCTCCGCGCCCTGCAGGGTGTTGGTGGCATCCTCCACCGCCCGCTCGCTCATCTTTTCCAGATACTTCTGGTAGAAGCCGCCCAGCTCCATATCGGTCAGGGTGCCGCGGCGCTCCACCTCCATGCCGTCCTGATACTCATTCACCAGGCTCACCACATAGTTCTGGAGGAGCTCATCCTTCTCTTCGGGATACTGCTCCAATCCCTCCTCCAGGGACTTGCCAAGAATGATATACAGACCGTTGTCGGTCTCCACGATATCGCTGACCTCGCCGGGCTGCAGCGCGCCGGCCGCTTCCTCAAACACGTCGGGCATGGTCCCCGGCGCATAGAAGTATCCCACCTGCTCCTCACTTCTGGCCTCCTCGCTGTGCTCGCCGGCCAGCTGGACAAACAGTTCCTCCTTGTCGCCGCCGGCATTCAGCTGGGCAAGCAAGTCCTCAGCGGTCTGGCGCTTGGCGGCCTTTTCCTCGTCACTCAGGCTGCTGCCGGTGAAGAGGACAATGTAATCGGTATAGCGCAGGTACTCTCCATAGTTCTCCGCAGGCAGATAGAGGTCACTGCCCTCCTGACCAGCCTGCTCCATCAGTCCGTCCAGCAGACTGGTAGCCGCCATGACCCGCTCCAGATTGTCCCGGCTCAGACCGGTCTCCTCAAGATAATCCTCGAACGCCTCTTCGCCGCCCAGGGAATCCACCATGTTCAGCCGCTCTTCCTCAATGGCAGCCTTGTCCTCTTCCGTCAGCTCCACGCCGTACTTTTTGGCCATGTTCTCGATGGCGGCATAGAAGAACACAGTATCCTCCACCATGGACTTCGCGTACTCATTCAGCGTCATCTTGGAGGAGGGGAATTCCGCGTTCCAGTCGATCTCTCCGTCGTCCCCAAAGATCTCCTCATACATACCGTAATAGTCGTGGTACATCTTGAGCTGATATTCCAGGGCACTGCAATTGAACGCCGCCCAGTAGCAGTACAACTCCGCAGGGATCTCATTGCCGTCCAGCACCAGTACGGTCTCCTCCGGATCCACTCCGGTGATCTCATAATAGACGGTGGAAGGCTCCTCTCCGGCGGGCTTGCCGCTGCAAGCGGTCAGCAGCATGGCGGCAGCCATCGTCAGTGCAATGATTTTTCTTTTCATATCAAATCTCCTTGTGATCCTCGTTCTCCCCGCGCAGTTGTGCGAGGCGGGTCCTGTGGAACATATCAGTCTCTCAGGCGCCGTGGTCCGGCCGCCCTGTTTTTTGTCTTCTTTGGTCATGGAACGCGCTGCGGCCCAGGTAAAAGACCATGGCCGTCAGCGCAAGAGCGCCCCATGCGATCTCCTTTCGATATGCGTATCTGTAATAAACGCCGCCCTCCCCCGGCTGCGGCAGAGGGACAGGGTCGATGGGCAGCCCATAGGCGGAGGCCAGGCTTTTCAGGTTCAGCAGGTGGATCACCGGCGTTCCCTCTGCCAGAAAGAGCTGGACCAGACCGGTGGAGTGGTCGTTCTCCGGCAGCGCGGTCAGTATCCCGCCGTCGCTGTACACGATCACCTTGCTGTTGCCGAAGGAGACGTCGTTGCCGCCCACATTGATGAAGCAGCGGATATCGCCGTAATCCCGGTAGAGCTGATACCGCAGACGGATGTTCTCCAGCAGGTCCTCCTCATAGAAAAAGGAGTACCCATATCCGGTCAGCCGCTCCCTGATGGCTTCCACCGTCTCCGGCGCCATATCACCGCCCACGTCCTTCAGTCCTCCGATGGAGAAATAATCGCTCTTGTGGAACAAAAGCCCTTTCTCGATGAGGTCGTGCTCCATATCCAGGTAGGTCAGCTCCGGATCGTTGGCGCCGTGGGTGGAGGAACCGAAGGAGCTGATCAGAAGGGGGTCCAGCTCCATCACCTCCACCGCGCACATGACCGCGATGTTCAGCGCCGGGAAGGAGCCGGAGCAGTTGACCGCCACCTTGTCACCCGGTTCCAGGCCCAGCTCGTGGAACATATCCACCACCATAGCCGCCATATTGGGGTTGGTGGAGGTCCGCTTGGCCTCCAGGTTGCCCAGCGTGGTAGTGATGGCGGAATAGTCCTGCCCGATCACACCGGTATCGTTGATGTCGTTCATGCTGCTGATGGGGACACCCTTCTCCCCTTTCAGCCGCCGGATCTCCTCCAGGCAGGCCCGGGTCATTTCCGAGGCTCTCAGCTTCTGCTCATAGTCTCCGGCGGGGACCGTAGTCCTGGTCACGTTCAGGAGCAGCCAGCACAGAGCCAGGATCCCGGCGGAGAGCAGCATCACTGCCGTTTTTGTTATTTTTATCCGTTTCATCCGCATCGCTCAAGTCAGAATCATCTGGACCATTTTGATGATCAGTACCACTACAGCCAGTGCGCACAGGGTCTTGACGCAGCCCTGTTTTTCCATCTGTCCGCCCAGAATGCCGGGCACGAGGTAACCGATGGTCATGGACAGGTTGTAGAACATATAGGAATTGCCAAAATAGAGGTAGGTGAACAGGGCCTTTTCCAAAAGGCCAATGATGATATACAGCGCGAATTTCCGCCGTCCGTACAGGATGGTGAAATTCCCGATCAGCTTCACCGCGCCCACAGCGATGAGCGCCGAGAGCAGCGTGGCCAGGATCTTCACCGGCTCTTCCAAATACAGTGCGAAGTAGAAGGGCACTACGATCCCGCCGGGCACCAGCTGCGTCACCTCTGTGAAAATCAGCGTGACCAGGAGCGAGAGGATCGCCAATTCGTTCATGATATCTCCCCGCTTTCCAAATGTGCGATCATCTCATAGGCCTGGCCCTTGATGTTTCCGATGCCCGCAATGAGCGGCGTATCCGCTTTGTCCAGGGCGGAACGCCAACCGGCCGCTGTCTCCACACGCTCCACCCCGGAGCGCCGGAGCAGCAGCCGGGCAAAATGCCGTCCCTCCCCCATCACGATCACCTTACGGCAGGGCACATGGGGAAAGAAACAGCGGATGAAGAGCAGCAGCCGGTCCGGCCGGTCTGTCCGGTGGCCGTAGATCAGCGTCAGGTCCTCCCGGTCCGGAAAGTTCTCCCGCAGGAGCATCAGCGAGGATTCCGGATCGTTGGCGGAAAAGAGATCCAGAAACTGCCGCTCCCCCAGCGGATAGCATTTGCAGGCGCCAAAGTCCTCGTGACAGCGCTCCGCCGCCTCCGGAAAACGGTCCGGGGATATCCCCAGCCGCGCTCCGATGGCGCAGGCAATGGCCCGGTCCTCATCTCCGGCACTGTCCCCGGCCCGGCAGAGCACGGCCTCAGTACCCAGGGCCCGGCATTTTTCCGCAAAGAAGGGGAAAAACCGCTCATCGCCTGTGAACAGAACCCCGCCCCGAGGAATGGTGCCGCTCAGGCTTTCCGCGATCTCCTCCAGGCTCTCCCCCATCTCAAAGATGTGGTCATAGCGCACATTGGTGATCACATTCCAGTCGCCCTGCACGATCTTTTCCTGGGCCACCCGCTGAAGCTCCGGCGCCACCGCCATACATTCCAGGATCAGGATCTCCGCCCCCTCCCGGTATGCCTTCCGGATCATGGAGAGCTGTTCGATGATATTGGCCGCCCCCGGCCGCCGGATGGGATGCTCCATCCCGGCGGTGTCGATATACAGCGGAGCAGTCCCTGTAGTCTTGGTAAACACCTTGAATCCGGCCTGACGGAGGTGGGCGTCGATCAGGCGGCAGGTCGTTGTCTTGCCCCGGATACCATTGACATGGATGACATGCTGAAAGGAACGCAGCGCCCGCCGGTTGGCATAAGCCTCATAAAGCAGCCAGGCAAGATATCCCGCCAGCAGGATCAATGAAAAAACAAGCATAGCTCTCCCCTATGTCTCAAACCCCCGAAAAGCCCTTCGCCGCCAGACGAAGGGCTTTTCGGACATTCTTCAGATAGAGTCTGGATCAGTCGTAGTACACCCGGTCGGCAGAGGCCGTGGACGGATCATGATAATAACCGGCCAGTCCATTCTGCATCATCTCTTCATAGGTAGGGATGTTCTCGATCAGGATGGTCTGATCAGGATGGACGGTGTTGTTGACCTCCATGATGGTGGTGGCGGTAGTCACATGGCGGGCCACGCGCTTGTCGATGGGCCAGCCGTTCTCATCAATGGGAGCGTAGAGCAGCTTATGCTCGCCGGCCTTGATGACAAAGACGTCCTTGCCGCTCATCAGCAGCTCCTCGTCGGTGATGCCGCGGATGCGGTCCAGCATAGGCTCGGCCACTTCCACCAGATAGGAGGCCGCGTCGGTGTGGTCGCCCACCTCACGATGGCTCAGACCGTGAAGGGCTGCAGGAGAGAACTCCATGCCGATGGGCACATCGAAGGTCTGGGAGGTCAGCATCATGGAAACCATGGCGGCCACGGACTGGCCCTTCTCATGGACCACGATGGTGTTCTCCACGGTGTACTCCAACTCGGCCTCGTGGAAGTCCAGGGTCATGTCCACACCCTCGGCCTTGATGAGCTCGGTAACGGCATAGTTGGTCCGCTCAGTCAGCAGGCCGTCCTTCTTGCCGGGCCAGTTACGGTTGGTATTGCGGATATCCACATTGGCCAGCGTCTGTCCGCTGGGATAGTGGATGTAGACCTCGGGGTCAGGCCAGGAATCCAGCGGGCTGGCGTGACGGTCGCCGTACCTCCACACCTTGGTGCCCCAGTCGGTCTGGTAGGTAAAGAAACGGGGATAGGCCTCGCCCACGCGGCTGACGGTAGAGCCGCTGTTGTTCTCGCGGTCAATGACGATGACCTTGCCCTGATTGACCTTCAGGTTCTCCACCAGCAGGTTGGCCGCCATGACGCCGGCGGGCTCCTCAGCGTGGGTGCCGCCCCAGATCAGCATGCAGCCGCCGTCCACGCCGCTGTCAAAAATGTAGACGTTGCAGTCATTCACAGTGCCCTTGACCACATCGCTGTAGTCGCTGAGCTTCTTGACCTCGGTGATGTACTCGCTGACCACCACCGGCTCCTTATAATTACGGTGTTCCCAGAACAGATAGCCGGCGACACCCACGCAGAACGCGAGAATGATGACGCTGATGGCCTTTACCGTATCGATATTCAGCTTCTTCAACTGTATCCCTCCCCCTTTATTTCAAGCGCAGCAGCCGCAGTACGAAGGGGACCATGATAATGCAATACACCAATGCGTTCTGAACGTTCTTGGTCCGGATAAACGCACGGACAATCGCAATCAGGAAGAAAAGCGCGGTGGCATAGGTAAGGACCGTGAAAATGGCATTGATGATGACCAGAATATCCATACTTTACACCCCCAGCAGATTGCCCAGTTGGTTGTTGAAGATCATGGCCACCGTGCACAGCGCCAGGATGAACAGCATGGGGACCAGGGCGGCCTTCAGGAAGCCCTTATAGTAGTTCCCCTTGTAGTCCAGCTGCATGACGGCGGCACGGCCCACCACGGCGGTGGGGGGCAGGCAGTCGCCCACGGGCCACATGACGGACCAGGCAGCCAGTGCGATGACGGCGTTGTAGCCCTTCATGTTGAACAGCATGATCAGGGGCACGCCCAGCAGAGGCGCCACCGCGTACTGCAGGACGCCCTCCGCCACAGGCAGAATGAGCCACAGGGCAGCAAACAGCAGGCCGATGGGCAGGATAACCACGCCCAGAGAGATCAGGCCGCGGGCGCCGGTCAGGGTCAGGACCTGGTTGAGGATGCCGACCACGACCATGATGCCCACCAGTTCCTTCAGGTTGACCACGGTGGTCACGGCCACTTCCATGACGTTGACTTTCTTGGGGGCGCACAGAAGCACAGCGGCGGCGCTGAGCATGAAAATCATGGGCAGGCCGATGACGGGCCAGTAGGCGGGGATCACCCGGGCGCCCAGGATCAGGACCAGCATCACGATGAAGGGGATGAACGCCCGCAGGGCATTCCAGCCGTTGGGGGCCTCAGGCAGGGTAGAGAGCACCTCGTCCACGGGAGCATCGCTCTTGGTGCCGCGGGTCAGGTAGAAGGTGGCAAACAGCGCACCGGCGATGGACAGCAGGGCCAGCGGGGCGGTGAAGCCCACATAGGGCATGTTGGCGCCGGCGGCGGCCATCATGGTCCACAGGTTGATGGGCGGGCAGGCGGCGCTCATGGCGGCCAGCAGGAACACCAGCGCCACGCGGCGGTCCTCCTTCACGCCCATGGCGGCCAGGACGCTGCCCACCAGGCCGCCCACCGTCAGGACGGTGGTAGCGCCCGATCCGGTAACGGCACCGGGCACCATCATGACCACCAGGAGGAGCAGCAGGCACAGCACGCGGCGCTTATAGAACCGGCCCACGATCTGGCGGACCAGGTAGCTGACGCCGCCGGTCTCCTTATACAGGGTCATGAAGAAGGTGGCGGTCAGGAAGGTCATGCATACGTCGAAATAGTTGAAGGTGCCCTCCACCAGATGACGGATGATCTCCGTGAACGGAAGGACGGAACGCTCATCAACGCCCATCGGGAGAATAAGGTGGGCTACCAGAGCGCCCAGCGCGGCCAGCAGCAGCGTGATCTCGGTGTTGGCCTTCATCTTCTTTGCCACGGCGAAGACGACCACGATAACGGCGATGACCGCTAAGGAGTGCTGGAACATAGTCACAAGATTACCTCCTCAGGAAGGACCGCGGGGTGTCACAACACGCCCGCGGTCCTGAACAAGAATCGCGGGATAGTTTATTCCGCGGCCATGTACTCGCTCATGCCAAGGGCATCCTTGGCAGTAATGATGGGGATATTGTGCTCCTTGGCATAGTTGGAGAACAGGCCGTCACTGTCGCTCTCCTCCACCACCATGATGACGTCGGCCAGAGGCATGATGGCATCAATGGAAGCCTGGTCGTTGGCGTCGGTACGGCGGGACATGCCCTCCACATGGGCGCAGACAATGGTCATGCCAGCGTCCTTAGCGGCCTGAATCAGGGCGGTGCAGCGGTCGATCTCGTCGTTGACATCGGTGCCGGCAGCGCCCATACCCTTGCCGCTGGTACCGGTGGTGACGATCAGGGTCTTGGCGTCGCCAGCGGAGAAATTATCCACAGACAGGGTGTGATCGTCAGTGGAGGTGGCGCCGATCTGGCCAGCCACCATGTGCAGCATGACAGAGCCGGTGCTCTGTCCGCAGGTGGTCATCAGGAAGGGGCCATGGATCTTGCCGTCAAACTCAGCGCTGCCGCCGGAGGGGGCGGCGGGGGTGCTGGCAGCGGGGGCGCTGGCAGCGGGGGCGCTGGCAGCGGGGGCGGAAGCCTCAGGAGCCTTGGAGGCGGGAGCGTTGGAACCGCTTCCGCCGCAGGCGGCCAGAGACATGACCATGCCCAGGGCCAGCAGGGACGAAATCAGCTTTTTGCTATTCTTCATGACATAAATCTCCTCATAGGTCATAGGGATAGCCCTGTCTCCCCGCCGCTGTGCGGCAGGGAGACCAAGGCTTGGTTTTGATTTGCTATCGGACCGTCTTATGATTCCGATCAGTTCTTCTTTTTCTTCTGCAGGATGACGACCACGGCGATGGCAGCGGCGATCACGCAGATGGAGCCGATGACCAGAGCGGTGGAGTTGCTGGAGGTGGTGTTCACAGGAGCCTCAGAGGGAGTGCTGGGAGCGGTGCTGGGAGCAGGCTCCTCAGAGGCGGCGGGCTCCTCAGAAGGCGCAGGCTCCTCGCCGTTCAGCTTGGCCTTGTCGGCGATGCTGGTGGAACCGAAGCCAACCTCTTCCAGCCAGTCAGCGGGATAACCCAGAGTGGTGGAAGAACCGTCCTCTTCGATATGGATGCCGTCATAGTAGGTGCCGACCAGCTGCCAGGCAAAGGCCCACCACTCGTCGTTCAGCTCATTCAGGTTGGTGTTCACGTACTCAGTCAGGTAAGCGCGGGCGGCATCGGAACCGGAGGTGTTGTACAGCTCCAGAGCCTTGGCGTCCACGTCGGCCTGCTCGGCAAAGTACTCGGCCTCGATGGCGGCCTTCTTCTCACGGATGACGGGGTACATGGCGTCCCAGTTCAGCTGAGCATAGTTGCCGATGAAGTTGAAGGCCCACCAGGCGCAGCTCTGGTCAAAGGTCTTGCGGTCACCGGTGGACCAGGCCTCGGGGACCTCGGTGGTACCGGCGTAGATGGGGGTATAGACGGTGGTGTCGGGACAGTCCTCGCCGAACCACAGCACGCTGCCGATCTCACCGGGCATGTCGGGACGCAGCTCGGCCACGAAGCTGTAAGAGCAGCGGAACTGGGCGATCTCGCGCTCCCAGTCCTCACTGGCGAGCTCCTCGGGTCTCATCTTGCCGGGGACCTGCCAACGGTGGGGGTTGCCGAAGGGACCGGCGGCCAGACCCTCGGTCATATCATACTCGGTGCCCTCCAGGTGATCGCTGTAAATGTCCATGATATCCTGGACGGAGACCAGCTCGTCGGGGACGATGGTGAAGTCATAGTGGGTCTGGCGGTCCACCACAGGGAAGTCCTGGGAGGGAGCCAGCAGGCTGAACACCCGCCACTCGCGGCGGCTGGCGTAGAACTCATAGCCGTAGGGCTCGGGGTTGAATATCTTGGTGAAGTTGAACTCCTCGCCTTCGGACCACCAGCCCATCTGAGCAGGCAGGGCGGTGATGTCGGTGGACCACATGAAGTTCTCGGTGTCGTTAAAGTCGATCACGCCGATGCGGGAGCGGTTGGCGCCGGTATAGACCTGGTCGTCAGGCACTCTGCGGGCCGCCCAGTGGGCGCCGGGAGCTTCGCTGCCCTGAGTCCACAGGGGACCGCCGCCGCAGACCTCAAAGATCCACACTTCGTTCTGGTCGGCCACCAGCAGGCACTCGCCGCCGTCACAGTAGCCGTACTTCTCCGCCATGGCGCCCATGACCTCAACGGCCTCACGGGCGGTAGCGGCGCGCTGCAGGCCCAGCATCTCCAGGTTGGCGATGACCATCATGCCGTCAGCGGTACCGACCTCGTCGCGGCCGCTCCAGGTGAACTCGCTCATGACCACGCCCTTCTCGTTCATGAAGGGGTAGCCGGTGTTGAAGTAAGTATAGGTCTCCTCAGCCTGGGGGATCTGGCCCACCAGAGTGGGCTCGTTCTTGGTGGCGGTGCAGGGATCGTTGTAGATGTCCACCATCTCGCCGGCGGCATGCTTGCCGCCCTTGACGATCTGGATCCGGTGGTCGTACCAGCCGTCGCAGGTATGGGACACCAGAACAGCGCCGGTATCAGAGGCGTCTTTGCCGACCGCCAGGGTCGTACAGGCGCTGGCACTTACCGCGGTACCAAGGGTGATCACGCAAGCCGTTGTCAGAGAAATCACTTTCTTGAAAATGCTTTTCATGTTTTCCTCCTTCGCGTTATAGGCCTTTACAGTATTTCTTTGCGCGGAAATCGTGTCGTCTGCTTTTCCTCACCATCCTTCCTGCATCGTCGAACCTTATGCATTGATCATTGTGATCAGATCTTTGGGGTTCCCCTCTTTCCCTTCTTCATGCATACTTCAACTTGCATTTCATTTTCTGGTTTTGTAACGTTTCCGGGGATATATCGTCAGCCCCGCAAAACAGAGATGATTCCCTGTTTCACGGGACAGATCGATCCGCTCAAATACTTCAGGACTTGTCAAAAAACAAAAATTCCGCTAGCCGGTCCGTACCGGCAAAGCCTGCATCATCTAAGGATATTCATACTCTATTGAAAATAGAGCATGAATCAGGGGCGCCCCTGATTCATGAAATTTTGCGTATTTTTTGTTTTAGCAAATCACTCCTCAGTGTTCCCATCTGAGAAACATGATGCCTGCCCGTCAGCCGGAAAATCGCAGCCGTCCTGCATCCGTCAGGACATCTATTTGGTTTCCCACATATTATCACAAACCAAATTTCCAATTTATGTTACTGTAATTACTTTTTAAGCATACCACTTTTCCACAAAAAAGGCTAGCCCTAATTGCGACTTTTTCTATAAAAAACTGTTGATTATAAAATCTCTCCTCTTTATATTACATTTAATTCCTTATTAACTAGAATTTATATCACAATATTCCTCTTTTTGGAATTTTTATAGATCATCAAAATCACGCAAAAGGTCACACCTGTTCCATGCACTGCTGAAGGCCCGGCCTCCCCGCTCTTCATGGCGTGGAGGCACGCGGCGCCGGCACCGAAACGCCGCAGGATGTCCGCCAGTGGTGAATATTCCGTTTCATCCGATACCGTTCCATACGAAACGATACAGGCAGCGGATCTCTTTCCACGCCTGCATAAACCAGGTACCGATGCTCATATGTTCTCCAGGCCAGGCAGCAATATTTGGCCGCTGAGGAGGAGGGCATGAGGAAAAGCTGTATCCAGCACGTTGTCATACATCTTCCGGATCATCCCTGTCCTGGTTCACGCTCCGGCAAAGTCAATGAATTTCATGTGGAGGTAATCGGGCGGAAGCTGCGGGAATCATCTTTGAGCAGCAAACAGCAGGCGGCTGTTATCGACCGGATCCTGGGATCTCTCCGTGAAAGGGAACACGATGGGATCATCAAATAACCTTCCCCGCAGCCGCCGGGCCGGCACGGCCATATCCGTCCGGCAGAACGTATCCCTGAAACAAGCAGCCCCTTTGCCGCTCCATCCGGCGGCAAGGGGGCTTTTTCCTGCTCATATGGCTTTATAGACGCCCGCCGCAAAGGCCTTACGGCCTCCATGCGGCCGCAATCCAGAGCTTCGTTTCTCTTTGAGATGACTGCGCCTGGCCAGTTTCCACACGGATCTCAGCACATGCTTTGTTGCCCTTTGCGCGGTTGCGCAAACCGCCCGTTGCAGGGCACAAAGCTGTTGGTCAGCATGGCGATGAGCTGCTCCCGGGGCGAATCGATGATCCGGCAGCCCACCACCCCCGCCGCGTTGCATCCAAAGCCCATGCACATGGTCAGGGCCTGTTTGCCGCAGGCATGGGCCTTTTGAAAGGCGTGGTCCAGCACAAAGGCTACCCGGGGCAGATACCCCAGGTCCTCCAGCAGGGTGAAAAGGGGAAAGAAGATGGCCATGGGGGGCAGCATGACGCTGACCACCCAGGCCAGGGTGCGCCAGACCCCCAGCACCAGCGCGCCGTGGAGCCACTCCGGCGCGCCCAGAGCAGCAAAGACCTCTGTCAGCACGTCCTGCACCCGGAACAGCAGGCCGGACAGGAGCTGGGAGGGATAATTGGCCCCGGCAATGGTGAGCCAGAACACCCCCGCCAGCAGCAGGAGCATCACCGGGATGCCGGTAAGCCGGCTGGTAAAGAGCCGGTCCAGCCGCCGGTCCCTCCGGTCCCCGGCCCCCTCCTCCCGGACGGCGGCGTGGGCCAGGTCCTCTGCCGCCCACACCAGGCAGGAGACCAGCCGGTCGCCCAGGGCCTGGCCCTCCAGCCCCACCGCTGCCAGCTCCGCCCGGGCCTGGGCCAGACACTCCGCCGTCCCCTCTTCCTCCCGGAGGTCCCGGCCCAGCCGGTCCGCCAGGGTGGAGAGTGCTTCCTCGTCCCCCGCCAGCAGCCGCAGGGCGGCCCAGCGGGGCGGCACCGGGCCGCAGCGTCCCGCCAGCTGGGCGGTCAGCGGCTCCAGCGCCCTCTCAATCGGGGGAAGGTAGCGGGGCGGCCGGCCCCGGACTTCCCCGTCCGCCGCCCGCTCCACCGCCGCCATCAGGGCGTCCGTCCCCTCTCCCCGGCCCGCCGCCGTCCCCACCACCGGCACGCCCAGCCGCCGGGACAGCTCCTCCAGATCCACCGTGATCCCCCGGCGCCGGGCCTCATCCATCAGGTTGACGCACACCACCGTCCGGGGCTGGAGCTCGATGGTCTGGAGCACCAGGTTCAGGTTCCGCTCCAGGCAGGAGGCGTCGCACACCACCACCGCGGCGTCTGCCCCGCCCCAGCACAGGAAATCCCGGGCCACCATCTCCTCCGCCGAGTGGGCCAGCAGAGAATAGGTCCCCGGCAGGTCCACCAGTACGTACTCATACCCGCCGTATTCGCACCGGCCCCGGGCGGTGGCCACCGTCTTGCCGGGCCAGTTCCCTGTATGCTGCCTCAAACCAGTCAGGTAGTTGAACACGGTGGATTTGCCCACATTTGGGTTGCCGGCCAGGGCCACCACCCGGTCGCCGGGCCGCCCGCTCCGGGGCTCCCCCGTTCGGTCCACGGCCCCCGGTCCCGTGGACGCCCGGGTCAGTCCCATCCGATCAGCACTGCCGGGCCCAGCCGGTCCGGGCAGCCCTCCCCGCACTCCAGCCGCACTCCCGCCGCGTCCGGCCCCCGCAGCGCGATGACCGCGCCCCGGATCCGGTAGGCCGCCGGGTCCCCTGCCGGACTCACCGCCACACAGGTCACCCGGGTGCCGGGCACCAGTCCCAGGTCCATCAGCCGCCGCCGCATGGAGGGCGAGCCCTCCACCCGCTCCACTCTTCCGCCCGCTCCCACCGGGAGGGCGGCCAGACTTCCTTCTTTCCGCATATCTCAGATCCTCCGGACATACATGTTAGAGTCGGGAAACTTTGTTTCCACACCCTCATGTTATTACCGCGCTCCCGCGGGGGTGACTGCTGTTCAGGAGGACTTGCCATGGCCGATACGCCCGTTCCCGCCTTCTATACCCAGACCGGCTATCAAAAACGGAGCCATGCCCCCCTCACCGCCGCCATGGAGGATTATCTGGAGATGATCTGCCGCCAGGCCGGCAGCGAGGGCTACGTCCGCATCAATTTTCTGGCCGGGCTGCTCAACGTGCGGCCCTCCTCGGCCTCCAAGATGGTCTATCAGCTCCGGGACATGGGGCTTGTCTTCTTTGAAAAATACGGGCTCATCCAGCCCACCGAGCCTGGCTGGGAACTGGGACGCTATCTTCTCCACCGGCACGACGTGCTCCACCGGTTCTTCTGCCGTCTCAATCATTCGGACGACCAGCTGGAGCAGGTGGAGCGGGTGGAGCACTACATGAGCCGGGAGAGCGTACACAACTTGGAGCGCTGGCTGGATGAGACGGCAGAGAAGGGATAGACGCCGCCCCCGCGCCCCGGTGGCCTCCTTCTGGGCCGGGCTGTTCCTGCTCCTGCTGGCCATGGTCCTGCTCCGCCCCCCTGAGGAAACGCCCCCGCCCGCGCCCACGCTCCATCCCCGGGCCGCCGCCCTGCTCTCCGCCCTGCCCGGGGATCTGGAGCCCTCCCGGCGGGCCCTGGTAGAGACTGCCTGCACCCTGGTGGGCCGGGTGGACTATTTCTGGGGCGGGAAATCCACTGCCCTGGGGTGGGACAGCCGCTGGGGAACCCCCGCCCGGGTCACCGCCCCCGGCTGCGGCGACACCGGCCGGATAATGCCCTTTGGTCTGGACTGCTCCGGCTATCTCACCTGGATCGCCGTCAACGCTCTTGAGGACCCGGAGGGCTCCGGGCGCATCGGTAACGGGGTCCGGGACCAGTACACCCACTGCACCCCCGTAGCGTGGGCGGAGGCCCGGCCCGGCGACCTGGTTTTTTTCCCTGACCTGTCCCATGTGGGACTGGCGGCGGGCCGGAACGGAGACGGCGCCCTGGCCGTGCTCCACTGCTCCCGCAGCCTGGGGGGCGTGGTGGTCACAGAGGACGCAGCAGCAGCCGGTTTCACCCTGGCCGGCCGTCCTGCCGTCCTTTTGGCTGCCATGGAGCGGTAAGTTTTTCCGCCCGGAGCAGACCCTTTGTTTACAATTCGTTTTCCAGAATTTCAGATTATTTTCAGGTTTCTCCGGTATCCTGTTTCTGACAGCCGGGGACCCGCACTCACGTGGGAAACCCCTCCCGGCTCATCCCATTTCCGGAAAGGAGACCTCCCATGAAAGCAAACTGGCTATCCGTGCCGCTCTCGGCGGCACTTGTACTATCCCTGGCCGCCTGCGGCGGCGCCCCCGCCGCGACTCCCACCTCTTCCCCCTCCGCCGGGGCCGCCGATGACGCCGCCGTGACCCAAGTGGTCCTGTCGGACAGCGGCATTATGGTGGACGGCGCTTCCGCCTCCACCGACCCCGCCTCCGCCGTCTACACCGGCGCCGGTATCGTCTACTACGAGGACGGCCATGACGAGACCTACGGCGAGGGCGGCCAGGAGGACGCCCACACCGCTGAAGAGGCCGCCGCCCACACGGTGGTCACCATCACCCAGCCCGGCGTCTACCGGGTCAGCGGCACGCTCTCCGCCGGCCAGCTGGCCGTGGACCTGGGCGAGGGGGCCGAGGAGGACCCGGAGGCTGTGGTCACCCTGATCCTGGACGGGGCCGACATCACCTGCACCGTGGCCCCGGCAGTCATCTTCTATCGGGTGTATGAGTGCGCCTCCGCCGACAGCGAGACCGCCTCCGCCACAGTGGACACCTCCGCTGCCGGCGCCAACGTCATCCTGGCTGACGGTTCCGAGAACAACATCACCGGCTCCTATGTGGCCAAAATCTATCAGGAGGGCACCGACAAAAAGCTCCACAAGTACGACGGCGCCTTCTACTCCAAAATGAGTATGAACCTGAATGGTGGTGAGGAGGGCACAGGCACGCTCAACATCATCGCTGACAATGAAGGACTGGATTCTGAGCTCCATCTCACCATCAACGGCGGCAATATCGCCATCCAGTCCCAGAACGACGGTATCAACACCAACGAGGACGGCGTGTCCGTCACCACCGTCAACGGCGGTAAGCTGTACATCAACGCCGGCTTGGGCGAGGAGGGCGACGGCATCGACTCCAACGGCTGGCTGGTCATCAACGGCGGTGAGATCGTCTCGCTGGCCAACGGACGCACCGGTGACGGCGGCCTGGACTCCGATCTGGGCATCGTGCTCAACGGCGGCCATATCCTGGCCCTGGGCAGCCGGAGCGACCCCATCGACAGTACCTCCGCCCAGGCCTCTCTGAATTGGAGCCTCGCTGACGTCCAGGAGGGCGGCTCCATCCTGGTCATCAACGACAGCGAAGGCAAAGAACTGCTGTCCTACACCACCGAGAAGGAGTACAGCTCTGTGGTCTTTTCCGCGCCTGAGCTCACCGCCGACGGCTCTTATACCCTCACGGTGGACGGCGAGGAGCAGCAGAATATGGGACAGGGCGGACGTGGAGGCCCCGGAGGACAGCCGCCCCGTGATTTGCCTGAGGGTGCACAGCCCCCGGACGGCCAGCGTCCGGAACGGCCCGACGGCGCCCAGCCGGGTGAGCGCCCCCAGCGCCCTGACGGCGCCCAGCCGGGTGAGCGCCCCCAGCGCCCTGACGGCGCTCAGCCGCCGGAGGACATGAAGGGACAGACGCCTCCCCAGTCCACTGGTGAGGTCTCCCCCGCGCCTGTGGAAGAGCAAAGCTGACCCCCCTTGCGGTGGGGCGGGATATCCCCCGCTCCACCGCTTTTTTACAGGTTTTTTTCAAATCCTTCTTGACAATGCGGGCGCTTCATGCTATCATATGCAAGCTGACATCGCTAAGACGTCCGCAGCCCATGCGGGTGTAGTTCAATGGTAGAATCCCAGCCTTCCAAGCTGGTCGCGTGGGTTCGATTCCCATCACCCGCTCCATATGCGCCTGTAGCTCAGGTGGATAGAGCAACTGCCTTCTAAGCAGTGGGTCAGGGGTTCGAGTCCCTTCAGGCGTACCATGGACCGTCTTTACGGTCAGAAAGTCCCTGCGTTGTCAATATGGTGGGTGTAGCTCAGTTGGTTAGAGCATCGGATTGTGGTTCCGAGGGTCGTGGGTTCGAGTCCCATTACCCACCCCATACGACTCAAGGCGGAAGGGGGGGGGGGGCCGCTCCGGCCCTTCGCTTTTGAAGCGCCTCCCTATTGGGGTGTAGCCAAGTGGTAAGGCACGGGACTTTGACTCCCGCATTCGCTGGTTCGAGCCCAGCCATCCCAGCCAGCTTTTCCGGAGGTTTCTCCTCCTTTAGATATATCATATGACTCGTTAGCTCAGTCGGCAGAGCAACTGCCTTTTAAGCAGTGGGTCCGGGGTTCGAATCCCCGACGGGTCACCAGATAAAGTCTTAGAGCCGCAATGGTTCTAAGACTTTTTCTTTCTCTTGACATATCCAGTATTCGGAAAATTGAATGGAAAATAAACGCATTTTTTGGGGCCGTACAAGTCAAAATGCAAGTCACCCAACACCCCATGTTGGCGGATTTTGCAATCGCATTTCCGGTTTAACTGTGGTGGAAATGACGGTGGAAAATTCACTCCTCCCAATCCCGGTCAATGCACCTCTCCGCCAAGCGCTCCCGGAGAATGGACAACCGCTCCGGCTGACTGCCGCCACGCCGAAACGCCCCAAGGCCCACACCGGAATAATAGGGCGTCTTTAACTCGATGAACTGCGCCAGCTCCCGGCCCATACTGGAGCGGCGGATGGACCGCAGCCCTTTGTTCTCCCTCTGCCGAACTGTTTCGGGATATACCCCGTCTTCCTCGCAGATCTTCGCCAGGGTTTTCCCGTTGTAGAACCTTCGGCGCAGTGTGGCCGCCTGTTCCGCCGGAATGAGCATAAGCGCTCGCTCCAGGGCCTCATGGAGCTGTTCCCGCCACTCCAGTTCCCCCACGTCCTCAAACGGCGCCTGGGCGGCGTGGTCCTCTATGCTGTCCGCCGCGGTAAGGTCATCTGTGCCGGGGATTGGGTCATCCAGGCCGGAAGCGTAATCCAACATATCCCTCCGGCTCCCCCGATAGCCTGCGGCTTCCGCGAAGTAAGAGCGCAGGCGCAGAGCCAGGAAACCAATGAAGGAGCTACCGGCGGATGAGTCAAACCGTTCCGCCGCATCCACCAGGGCCAGGAAACCGGACTGGTACAGGTCTTCCTCGTCCACTCCGCCGAAACCATCAAGCCGGCGGGCGCACTTCCTAGCCTGCATTGCCACGAACTTCTCCACCTGCTCCCACAGAGCAGGCAGCTTGTCCCGCTCCCCGGCCTGGGTGCGTTCTACCAGTTCTTCATTGCTCATAGCTCAGAGCACAACCTTTCATTTCTGCATCCCGTTCACGATCTTCTCCAGCTCGTCAATCTTGGTCTGCTGCTCATCGGTACGGATGGCCCCAAGTGTCACATTGGCAGCATACAGAATGGCGTTGGCCGTCTTGGCGTCGATTTCACCGTTCAGCAGCATATTTGCGATTCGGTTAACGGCCTTCCGGGTCTCTCTGGGCGTGGTCATCTTTAGCCGCTTCCGTGCCATATCATCACCCCGGAATATCGTCAACGATGACCACCACGTCCCGGCTGTTTGGGTATTTCTCCGACAAAGCGTTGATATACTCCATGGCGGCCTCCTCGGTGGAGTGTGTGGTGGTTTCAACGGTTGGTCTATGTCCTTGTACCCGGTCCCACAGATGGACCGTAGAGGTCCATAAATGGCCATCCTGCCATATCATTGCAAGGGTCAGCTCCTTCTCGATGTACCCGGCCATTTTTTTCGCCTCGATCAGGAGGCGGTCAATCTGTTTCATATATCGTCTCCCTATACAAAAAGGGGGCGCGCAGGCTGCCGCCAACACGTCCCCTGCTGGGTCACATATTAGCCCTCGGTGGGCACGGCCTGGTAGTAGATGGCCTTGACCTTGTTGTCCAGAATGAAGGCATCATAGCAGATACGGCCCTCCACCAGAGCGCCAGAGATTCCGGGCGGGTCCTGGTGCACCTTGTACTCCTCCAGCTTGGTGGGGGCCACACAGGCGCAGGGATGGGCCACCATAAAGCCGAAGCCCGCGGGCAGGCGGTTGGCGGGGATCTTCTGCACGTTCATGCCGTCAACGATGGCGATCACGCCCTTCAGGCGCAGCTCGTTGCCCACGTCGGTATCCATGGTGATGTCCTTGCACTTCTTCATCAGCTGATAAGTGGCAGGAGTCACCACCAGAACACGGCCAGTCTCGGGGACCTCGGCGTCATCCATGACGGTGGAGGCCTTGATGATCTCCGTATAGATGTTCTCGGCCGTCAGGGCCACGGCGGCGGGCTTGTTGCCGGCTCCGGCGCACATGACGCCGTAAGTGTAGGCGTCAACCTCGGGGATCACAACTTCCCGATTCTGTCGGGCCAGAGCGGAGGCTGCAGCCAGCTGCTGGGCGGTCTCGTCGGTGTCCAGCTTGTCGATGGCGAAGGTGAAGGAGCGGTCCTTCTTCAGCGTGAACTCCTCGGTGGTGGCATCCAGGGCTTCCACAGCGCCGTAGCGGCTCCAATTGCCCTCGGCGGGCCCCTTGCGTCCGTAGTCGTTCATGCCGGCGGTGGTGACCTTGTAGACCTTAATCGTGTGGGCGCCGGTCCAGTCAAAGTCCTGGTTGGTCAGGAGGGCCTTCCTGCTCTCCGTGGAAAACTGTTCGTCCACATGGGGCGAAAACTTGGTTACTAAATCAACTGCCATTTGTCAGGCTCCTTTCTTACTTGTGCCTGAACGCCTCCGCGATCCGATCAGAGAGGGAGCCCCCGCCGGATCCGGTTCCACGAACGATGACCGGGGTCTTTGCCTGTACGGCCGGGTTCAGGTCCGGGAACAATTCCAGCATCTTGTCAACCTGGGTCTTGAATTTATCGGCATCGGAAGTGTCAAACACGTCCACAAGGGCGGCCGGGTATCCTTTCTCCCGGATATACTCCTTGCAGGACATGGCAGCTTCACGGGCGGACAGGTCCTTTTCCCTCTGCTCCAGCGGATCCTCTTTGGCACGCTCCAAGGCGGCTTTGTCGCGCTCTCGCGCCAGGCGTTCAGATACGATTCTGTTTACATCTTCTTGGGTGAATGTCTTGCCGGCTACGGCCCCGTTGTCCTCCGGGTGAGTGGTTTCCGGCTGGGTAATCTTGATGTTTTCGCTCATGTCATACCTCCGTTTTACGCCGTGAGTTCGGCTGAATAAAAAACAGGCATGAGAACAGCGGTGAAGCTGTTTCCCATGCCTGTCTGTTGACGGCTAACCCCTCGGGGCGGTACTCATGCCTATTTCATTGAAACAATTGTACCACACCATGGGCCGCTGGTCAAGTGCTTTTCCATGTGTCCGTAGGCATTCCGGGTTTCGGAATGGTCAAATAGATGTGCTTAAAGGGCGGGTGAGCGTCGCTTTTGTGTACCTTCAGGCGGGGGTGGAGCTGCCGGAGGGCCACCAGATCAGCGGCGGCCTCCTCCTGCTCCTCTGGTAAGTAGGCAATGGTGATCTTCATGTGGTTTTCTCCTGACCATACCGGAAGAGAATATCGTTCGCCGTAAGCACAGCGGCAAAGATATTTGCTTCTGTTTCTGCGAAATTTGGCATCTTTTCTTTGACGTCTGTCCTGAATCTCAGGTGTCCGAGCAGGATGTGCCCCAGCTCGTGGGCTATTGTGTAGCGGATCTCCAGATCATCCAGGTCAGCGTCAAAAACAATTACAGGATGATTTCCGCCAAAGGCGAAGCTGAATCCGGAACTCTCACGCATAACGGAATCTATGTCCTTGTGGCTTTCGAGAAAGCCGTTGTTCTCTTTCCGCAGGCTTTGGTAGGAGAATATACGGATACCGTACTCTTTGCAGATTTTATTAAAATCAATTTTTTTCATATTGACAACTCACTTTTCTGTCCCCTAAAATAGGGGTGGTCAGTTAGTTGGTAGCTCTCTGATCCTCTTTGCCGTCCTTGGTGTTGGTAGCACCCTGGGCGGCTTCTTTTTTGTCCGGGCAGTCGCAGCGCTCGCCCGGATCCAGGTTGGCGCCGCAGTAAGGGCATGTTCGGTAATAGCTCATTCGCCCATCCCTCCATGATAATCAATCATGTCAGCCACGTTCTGGATGTCGCCGGTGTTCATTGCTATCTCCATAACGGCACAGTGGTCACCGTAGAACCATGCACAGCGGTCGCCCTCGCATGATATAAAATCATATTCGGAACCGGCCGACAGCAGCGGGCAGATCGGTTTATTCATCGGGTGCTTACCTCATCATCCCGCTTCACGCTGCACTCGTGGCAATAGACATTTGTACCGTACAGATCAGCATCACCGCCGCCGAGAATATCACAAATATCCACCTTGTGCTCCTTCCCGCACTTAGGGCAGGTGGTGTAAACGTTATCCTCGCCGATCTCAAGCCTGGTGCCTTTGTGCTTCAGATAAAACATGTTCAATCTCCTTTCGTTCTCACTGTCCATTACATATCCGCTTATTTGGGAAAGTTGAAGCAAAGTCTTGCGGCGCAAGCGGTTTAAACTTTCCATGAACTTTCTCCGTGGAAAGTTCAAAAGAAGAAAATTCAACATTCTTAAATAAGACTTATTCCATGGAAAGTTCAGAAAGCCTTGCGGCGCAATGGATATACTCTACTTTCCAAAATAATAATAGTTGTAATGAACTAAGTTGATATCTCAGTTTGTTCCGGTGGCGGGGTATGATCAAATCTGAACTTCTCAGCGTCCCGGATGGCCTGTGCCATTTCCTCGCCCACGTTCAGCCGCTCCGCCCACTTACACTCGATATGTACGCCGGGCAGGCCGGTCAAGTCCGGCGTGGCTCCATAGCTTACGGCCTGTCCAGGCTCAACAGGGTATCCGTAGCCCTGAAGGATCCGTGAAAGCTCCAGATCACCGCCCCGGCCCTTTGCTTGTGATTTACGACCCATATTTATACCGTCCTTACTCATACCCGGCATCGGCTTCATGCATTCGCAACTCCCGGATTCTCCCGGAAAAGAAGTGGTTGATGTTGTAATCACAGTGTCGGTATTTTGTCTTAAAATGCAAGTTGATTAGATATTTATAAACACATGGGAAAATATCACCAAAAGGCAAGCTATGATCAGCATGAAGCCACGGCATATCCTGCATAATCCGGGCAACCTGTGACACACGAATAGGCGGGTGAGGGTGACCCATATACTCCTCGTATTTCTGGAAATACAGGCGAAATACCATCAGGCAATCCTCCAGGCTGTACGGGTTTCCCTGTGTGTAAACGCTGGCCGCGATCTTTGAAAACCTGTCAAAATCAAAAAGCAAAATATCTGTCCTTTCAAAATGGCGGAGGTGGTCGATGCGTCAGCATCCATTTTATAAGGGTGCGCGGGGCGCACCGCCCCCGCCCTTTTATATTTTGGACTTAGAGTTTTTGTTTATAGTTTATAGTTTAGGGTTTATTGTTTGTATTCGGTTGGTTTACCAATGGAATACGAATGGAAAGCAAATGTGTTATGTATTTCCCCACCTCTTGTTTATGTTTGCTTTATTCCGATCAACAATCTTCTTATACTTCTCGTTGTTTCGGTCTATGTCAGCTTTCATAATGTCGAACACTTTCCCAGCCACGCCCTCAAGATCGGTCACCGTTCCATAGAGATAGTAATTGACGGTTGCCTTGATTGCTTTGGCGGCTTCCACGTCCGGCATAAGTGAAAACATTAGTGCCGCTTCCCTGTACGTCATGTAACCAGGTGCTTCTTTTTCTTTTTCGCTCAAACTTCCACCTTCTCCCGCTTTCCAAGCTGGTGCAGAGAATAGGCCTTGTACAGCTCTTCCAGGTTGAGGGATACCGTCCGGTGCTCCGGCTTTCCGATCTCCAGCACGGAGCAGCCAGCGCGCTCACAGATACGATGGATGAGCTCCTTGCTGCTCTGGCCCACCAGCTGGGCGGCCTGAAGGTGCTCTTTGGTCAGGACAATGGTTTCTGCCCGCTCGGTGCCGGCGCTGTGGTCGTGGATACGGACCGGGAACGCCCGGACCTGGATATCAAGAGTGGTTTTCATTGCACTACCTCCCCGCAGAAAAGCTTGTCCATGTACTCTACCAGGTCATCCCGGCGAAAGTACCAGCTCTGCCCCTGCTTGGCGCCTTTCAGAACGCCGTCACGGGCCATCTTTGCCACTACCTCGGGATTCCGCCGGAGCAAGAGCCCGGCTTCTGCGCAGTCGCAAAGGACAGGAAGCTCATCCACGCTGTGGATCACACGGCGGGGCTTGTTGGGTCGCCTTTGCATCATAAATCAGTCAACTCCTTCCAGAATGTCGGCCGGATCACAGCCCAGGGCGCGGGCAATTTTCCCCATCGTACCGGGGCGCACACCCTTTCCGACAATAGCGTTGTTCAGTGTCGGACGGGGAAGCTGAGAGGCCTTTGCAAGATCTTCGGTGTTCATACATGCCCGGGCCATTGCCAGCTCCAGCTTTTGACGGTTTACTTTCATATTTTAACCTCCATTAAAGACCTGTTTGGGTCTATCAATACTGTATCACAACCCAAACAGGTCTGTCAATACCGAAAAAAGATTTATTTGGGTCTGTTCAAAAGCGGATCAATGTGATATTCTATTTAGTGTTAGGAGGTGGATAAATGAAAATTGGGGAAAAGATTCGGTTTATTCGCCTTGAAAAAGGTATGACCCAAAAACAGGTGGCCGAAAGGTGTGGAATGGCTGATTCTGCAATACGAAAATATGAATCCGGTACCCAAACACCAAAAATTGAAACTCTTCGGCGTATAGCAGAAGCTTTAGATGTTTCTATTTATGAATTGTTAAGCAAAGAAGAAAAAGAAGTTTATGATGCTGGAATTAGTGATGGTCAAACAGCAATGGAGTGGGTGTACCACAAGCTTGATGGTTATTCTTTTACGAAGGCAGAACACTTTTTAATTGGTGCATTTTCAAAACTAAATACAGATGGACAGTCTGTGGCCGTGGAGCGCGTTGAGGAGTTAACAGAGATACCAAAGTATACAAAACGGTTTGAGGCTTTGACACCGGAGGAAAAGCACCTTGCGGAAACAGGCCAGTGGAGCAAGATGATTGAGCTTCAATTCGGAGCGCATGATCCTCAGACTACTGTATCAGATCCCGATGACAGGCCAACAGAGGACAAAAAATAAGCCCCAGGCCGAAGCCAAGGGCAGTTGACAATTTATCATGTGACGGCTATAATAAGCATAGAAAGGGCGCTGCGACAAGCGGTCGGCCCCGATCAGTTAAGAGTTTATAGCAAAGCTATGAAACCGTCACCGGCCAGGGTGGCGGTTTCTGCTTTTTACCACGATCGTAACGGTGAACCGCCCGATATGTAAGGTAATCCGCATGAGCCCCACCCCCTTTCGGGTGGCGTGGGCCAACCGCCTGCCGTTGTGCAGCGCCACACACAGAATACCATATCGACCGACAGAAAGCAATAAAAAACCTCTCCCGGCGCTACCAACACCGAGAGAGGCGATGCACAAATACCAGACGATCAAATCATAGCACCAGTGCGCCCATTATTGTACCACAAGCGCGCGCAAGGTGCAAGAAGGGAGTTTATATGGCCAAAGCAAAAAAGCGGGCAGACGGGCGTTATTGCGCTCAGATCTACCTTGGCCGGGACGAGAACGGAAAGCGGCAATATAAGAGCGTCTATGCCAGATCCCCCGCGGAGCTGAAGGAGAAGGAGACCGCCGTCCGCCTCCAGCTGGGCCGTGGCCTAGATGTACTTTCCCAGCGAGACAGCTTCAGCACCTGGGCGGATGACTGGCTCCGTCTGAAGGAGCGGGAGAATATCACCTGCCGCCAAATGGACAACTACCGCCGCGCCGTCAGGCTCTGGGAGGACGAGCTGCAAGGCTATGAGATCGGCCAGGTGAGGGCCGACGATATTGAGCGGGTACTTATTGCCCTTTCCGATCAGGGTCTTTCACAGCGCACGATCAGCCTGTACCGCTCTGCCATCCGCCAAATCATGCGGCGGGCCGTTGGCCGGGTCATCCCTACAAATCCGGCGGAACAGGTGCAGCTGACAGCGGTAGGCCGCAAAGAGGAGCAGCGCCGCGCCCTGACGGATGAGGAACAGCAATGGATCTGGGACACGCCACACCGGGCGCAGCCAGTAGCTGTCATCATGATGCTGTCCGGCCTTCGTCGCGGGGAGTTGGCCGCGCTGACCTGGAATGACGTGGACCTGAAGGAGCGGACGATCACCGTCAACAAGGTAATAGAATACGATTCCAACGGCGTGCCAAGCCTGCGGCACATTACCAAAACCGCCGCTGGTATGCGGACCGTGGATATCCCGCAGAGGCTTGCGGACTATATGGCACAGATGCCCAGGGACAACGTGCTTGTGATCCACAGCGCCCATGGCGGCGTCATGACAGAATCCGCCTGGGTCAAGCTGTGGCGGTCTTACATGCGGGAGCTGAATATCAAGTACGGGACCAGGACACACGCTGATCTTGAGCGCATGAAGTCAGGAAAGCCCGGCCCGAAGGTCTTTGATATGACCATCCCGCCCATCACAATGCACTGGCTCCGGCACACCTTTTGTACGCTGCTCTATTTGGCCGGTGTCGATGTGGTCCAGGCCTGCGCCCAGATGGGACACGCCGACGTATCTACTACACTTCGGATTTATACACACCTGGATGCTATCCATAAACGAAAGTCCGTAGACAAGTTGGATTCCTATCTATCAGGACAATCAAAGGTGGAGAACGAATAGGCGTGCAAGTCAGATGCAGGTCAAAAACTCCTGTATCCATTGGTATTACTTGTTTTTACTGTGCCTTTTAAGCAGTGGGTCCGGGGTTCGAATCCCCGACGGGTCACCACGTCGGAGCAAGCTGCATATCGCTTGCTCCGACTTTTTTACAAAAAGTCAGAGTGCGCTCATTCCGCTGCTCCTCCTCTCCAACCGCGATCCGCTTCGCTGGGTTCGCGGTTGGTTTTGGGTGCAGACCTGAAAGCCTCTACCTCGAAAGTGATCACGCTTTCCACGTCGTCGCGGACTGCATATCATTCGCGACGACTTTTTTATAAAAAATCGTCTCTCACTCGTTCCGTCGCTCCTCCTTTCCGAATCGAACCCGCTTCGCTGGGCTTCGATTCGGTTTTGGGTGCGGACCCGAAAGCCTGTACCTCGAAAGTAATTATGCTTTCCAGCTCAGAAAAAGCCCAGCGGGCTTTTTCCATATTATCCCTGTATCATTTCCGGAATAAAGTACCCTTTTGCGGTTCTCTTATCCCGAAGCTCTGCCCTTTTGCTCACGGCCGCAGGACCATGGACAGGTCCATATGCTCCGGGTGAAAGAACACATCGCAGAAGGCCACCGGCCGGTCGGACAGGTCGTATACGATCTCCTGCCAGTTTTGTACCACGGTTCCGGCAGGCAGGCCCAGGGCCCAGTTGGCATCCTCATCGGCTTTGCACCGCAGATGGGCGGCATAGTAGGCAAAGTCCCGCCCGCAGTACCGGGCCATCCAGTCCGCCAGAGTCTCGTTCTGACGGGGCGGCTGAGGCTCTTCCGTCAAGACTTCCTCCGGGAAAGAGATCTTGCAGAAGATCATATCCTTTTCCCCCAGGGAATAGCGCCAGAACAGCTCATACACCGTCCCGCACGGGCCGGGGAACACAGCGCGCATGGTCTCCCCCGCTGGGGCGTAGCCGCAGCGCAGGTTCCGGCACACCGGCTCTTCCCCCGCTGTACGAATGAGCTGCAGGAAATCGGCAGTCAGGTCGATGCGGTGGCGCAGGCCCATCACCGACGGGTGGGCGAAATTCCCCTTCCCGTGCCGCCGGGTGATATACCCCTCCCGCACCAGGGATTGCATGGCCTCCCGCACGGTGGCCCGGCTCACCGACAGGCTGCGGGTCAATTCCTCCTCCGGCTCCATCCGGTTCTCCCCCGGCTTCATGGTCCGGATTTTGTTCAGCAGGACCTGATAGGTCTGGTTCCACAGCCGGGAACGTTTCTCATTTCCCATGGTCGTCTCCTTTCAGGGAGCCAGAGGCTTTACCTTCTGCATAAAAGGACTCAGGTCCCAGGGGCAGGAATCCCCGCTCACCAGCCCGGCCACGCACTCTCCCACCACCGCCGAGAGCACCGCCGCGCTCTTGAAGCCGGCGGCGATGATGAGCCCCGGGACGGGACTGCGGCCAAAAACCGGCTTGTGGTCCTCGGTAAAGGGGGACGCCACCGCCCAGCTGCGCAGGACCTGGACGTGTTCCAGCGCTGGGAAGAAGTGGAGCAGCTGCTCCCGGACGCCCCGGCAGTGCTCCAGGGAGGTGCAGTCCTGCCGCTCCTCCGCCACCCAATTATGGGGCTTGGTGGTCTCGGCCACCAGCAGATTGCCGTAATGGCTCTGTCCCACGCACAGGGAGATGGCGGCGTGCTCCTGGCTGTGTGCCTCGGCAAAGAAGGCCGCCGAGGAATAGTAGGTGTGGATGAAGGGGGCGATGGCCTCGGTGACAAACGCCTCCGCCTTCACCGACAGGACGGGCACGTCCAGCCCCGCCGTGGCGCACAGCTTCCGGGTGCCGGAACCGGCGGCCACCACCACCTGCTCGGCCCGCAGGGTGGTCCCGTCCCGGAGCATCACGCCGGTGCAGCGCCCGCCCTCCAGCAGCAGGCTGTCCACCGCGGAAAACTCCCGTACCTCCAGGCCGTACTTTCTTCCCTGGCGCACCAGGGCGTAGAGGTAGTGGAAGGGGTAGATCCGCCCCTGCTCAAAATAGGTGGCCGCCACTGCCGTGCCCGGGGCCAGGTTGGGCTCCAGGTCATAGAGGGCCTGCCCCTCCAGCCAGCGGATGTCCAGCCCCGCGTCCTTTTTCTCCCGGTAGAGCTTTTCCAGCTCAGGCCGGTGGGCCTCCCGCTCGGCCACGATGATGGAGCCGTGGAGCTGAAAGCCGATGTCGCTGTCCAGCTCCCGCTCCATGGTCTTCATCCGCCCAAAGCCCGCCAGGGTCAGCTCATAACTCAGGCCCATGTCGGAGTCCTGCACCTGCACGTTGCCGAAGTTGGCCCCCGACGCCCCCCGGGAGACCTCCTTCTCCTCCAGCAGCAGGGTCGGCACCCCTGCCTTGGCCAGGAAATAGGCGCTGGCGCAGCCGAAATAGCCTCCGCCGATGACGATGGCTCCGTATTTATCTCTCATGCCCGTCTCCTCCCAGCGCGTCCACATCGCAGGGCACGATGGGAAAGCGCGGTTTGTCTGCCCGGATGGTCTCAGGGGTCTGGAAGCCCCGGCTCATCAGGATCTGCTGGATCAGCCGGCCGCAGGTCCTGCCCTGGCAGGCCCCCATGCCCGCCCGGGTGGCCCGCTTGACGCTCTCCACCGTGTGGCAGCCCTGGTCGATGGCCCGGAGCACATCGGCCCGGGTGACCTCTTCACAGCGGCAGATCAGGATATCGCGGTCGTCCATCTCACTCCACCTCCCGGCCAAGCCGTTTCATAAAGCGCACCTCACCGGCGTGCCCCGCCGGCACCTCCAGCGTCACCAGCACGGTGCGGTTATAGGCCTTCCGCGTCTCCACCGAGCGCACCTTCGCCGGGCACACCGGCTGCCCCATCCGGTCCACGGCGGTGACCTCCTGCCCCACTTCGGGCAGCGGCAGATACTCATAGGGGAAGGTGACCCCCACCATCCCGTTTTCATCCTCCGGCTCCAGGAAGAAGATGGCCTGTCCCGGACAGGCCGCCACGCAGAGCTTGCAGCCCACGCATTTCTCCGGGTGGAACACCGGGCAGCTGTTCAATGTTTCCTTGGTGATGGCCCCTGTCTTGCAGACTGTGGCGCAGGGGTTGCAGGGGATCTCCTGACAGCACTCCAGCAGCACTGTGCCCTTCTTATTCCCGTCCGGCATAGCAGGCCCCTCCCTTCTCCATGATGCGCTTCTTGGCGTCCAGCCGGCGGCGGGCATGCTCCCCGCCCCGGAGTGAGCACAGGCTCTCCTGCAGCTCTGCCATGCGCCCCTCGTCTCCCTTTTGGGCAAACCCCAGGCTCATGGCGCTGTGGACTCCGGCCAGCCGCCCTTCCTCCAGGGCGGTACTGGCCTCCTCCACCCCCGCCAGGTCCCCGCAGACATAGACCTGGGGGTTGCTGCTGCGCATGTACTGGTCATGGATGGGCATGAGCCCGCCCAGGCCGCCCTCATAGGCCGTCTCACAGCGGAACATGGCGGACAGGTCGGCCCGGGGATTGAGGCCCACCGCCAGCAGTATGGTGTCCACGGCGACGGTCTCTTCGGTGCCGGGGATGGGCCGGAAGCTCTCGTCCACCCGGGCGATGACCGCTTCCTCCACCCGCTTGTCTCCCCTGGCCTCCACCACGGTGTGGGCGGTGCGGATGGGCACCCCCGCCCGCTGGAGCTTGCCCGCGTGGACCAGATAGCCGGTGATGCGGGGCGCGGCCTCCACCAGCGCCCGGATCTCGGCTCCCGCCTGCATGAGCTGGTAGGACACGATGAGGCCCACGTTGCCCGAGCCCACCGTCAGGATATTCCGCCCCACCAGGGTACCGTGGACATTGCTGAAGGTCTGGGCCGCGCCGGCGGTCATGACCCCCGGCAACGTCCAGCCGGGAAAGGCCAGGGCGTTCTCCCTGGCGCCGGTGGCCAGCACCACTTTCCCGGCATATACTGCCTCCAGCTTTCCCTCATGGAGGATGGACACGCTGCCGTCGTCCATCAGGCCCAGGGCACGGGTGTCCAGCAGGGTCTCCACCCCCAGCTCCGCCGCCTGGGAGAGCAGCAGCTCCGCGATCTGATACCCCCGGGTGCCCGCGTAGTGGGCTCCCGAGCCGAAGAATTTGTGGATCTGCTTGTAGAGCTGGCCCCCGGCGGTCCGGTTCTCGTCCACCAGCAGGACCTTCGCCCCACGGCGGGCCCCCTCGATGGCGGCGCCCAGACCGGCCGGACCGGCGCCCACCACCAGAAGATCGACCTGTCTCATGCCTTTCCCACCTTTCCAAGTCCCATCTGGGTCTCAATGACCATTCCCGCCTCCAGCGGCGTCACGCAGGAGCGCACGTTGGGCCGGCCGTTGACCACCACCACACAGTCGCTGCACTGGCCGATGCCGCAGAACAGCCCCCTTGGCTGGCCGCTCTTGTGAGTATGGCGGAACACGCTGACGCCGTTCTCCAGCAGGGCCGCCGCGATGGGCTGGCCCGCCAGGCCGGTCATGGGCCGTCCGTCAAAGAGGAAGGACACCCGCTCCCGCTCCGGATAGTCCGCCACAGGATGCTCGCTGATGTGCATACACATGGTTTTCGCCTCCCGGTTTCTAAATTTGTACGTACAACTTTATTTCAGTATACATGATGCCGACGCAAAAGGCAATCCCTGAGTGGGACTTTTTGCGAATATCCTGGTTCTTTTGAATATTATCCGCTCTCTTCCGTGCTTCCCCGCCAAATACATGGTACTTACAACCTTTTTGACCTATTGTGCGGTCATCCGCGTATTATGGCCCGCGCAACCGCCAGTTGCGCGGATATCAAGTCCGCTTGATAGACAACCGCCTCCCTATCCGGTATACTGGCGGCAAGACAGGAGGTATGATCATGGATCTGGGTACTCATATTTATCAGCTCCGCCGGGCCCGTGGGCTCTCGCAGGACGATGTGGCGGAGGCCCTGGGAGTCTCCCGGCAGTCGGTGTCCAAGTGGGAGAACAACGCCAGCGTCCCGGAGCTTGAAAAGCTTCTGGCCCTGAGCGGGCTTTTCGGCGTCTCCCTGGATGAGCTGGTGACCGGGGATACGCCCCCCGCCGCTGAACCTCAGGCCGTCCCGGCCTCCCCTCCCGCCCGCCGGGGACGGACCGTGGCCGGCGGGGTACTGCTCGCCTGCGGGCTTCTCCTCTCCCTGCCGCTCTGCCGGACCACCCTGCTCTACGGCACGGTGTGGCTCATCCTGGCCGGTATGATCTGCCTGGGAGACCGGGATCATCCGGGACTGTCCCTGGGATGGTCGGCCTGGTGCTTTGCCTGGCTCTTCTGCCGGGTCTGCACCTCCTGTTCCCTCCGGCTGTGCCTGCACCCCGGCCGCTGGACCAATTATGCCCCCGGCGCGGTTCTCATCTCCCTGTTCCTGATGGGCTGGCTTTTGCTTCTCACCGCGCTCACACTCCGGGCCCACTGGCCGGAGGAGCCCCGGACGTGGGCGCTGCGGCGGCTCCCCCACGGTCCGCTTTTGCTGCTCTATGGGCTGCTGGGCCTGTTTTTCCGCCTGGATCCCGCCCTGTGCTGGTCCCGCCAGCTTCTGGGGCTGCCGCTGCTCCTCTCCCTCCTCTGTCTGCTGAAGGGCTCCTTCCGGGCGGCCTGGCTCTCCTTTGCCGGGTACCTCCTTACGGTCCTCCTGGACGTTCTGTTCCTGGGTCTGCCCCTGCCTGCCGACCACCTTCCCAGCAGCACGCTCTACCTCTACTACGTGCCGCTCCTTTTCCTGCTTGTGGATATGGCTCTCTGCGGCCTGGGTGAACTTCCGGACCGAAAGGCCCCGTGAAGTGTCCCCGAAATAACAAAAAGCCGTCCCCGCTAATACCGGGGACGGCTTTTTTCGTTCTCAGTTCTCCTTCTTCTCCTTAAAGCTCTCCCACTTGTGGCCTTCCCGGCGGTTGGTGATGCCGCCCCGGCGGCAGAGCGCCTCGGCGCAGTGCTGGCCGTTGGCGATGACGCTCTCATCGCTGACCCGGGTCAGGCGGCCGTTCTCCAGCACCAGCGCGCCGTCCACCATGACGGCGGAGATGTTCTGGATGCTGGAGGAGTACACCAGGGTGGACACCGGGTTGTGCATGGGGGTGGACTTCTGGCTGGCAGCCGGGTCGAAGAACACCAGGTCGGCCTTCTTGCCCACCTCGATGGAGCCAATTTCGTCCTCCATGCCGATGGAGCGGGCGCCGTCGATGGTGGCCATCTCCAGCACCTTCTCGGCGGTGATGGCCATGGGGTCCAGGGTCTTGGTCTTGTGCAGCAGGGCGGTGCACTTCATCAGCTCGATCATGTCCTGGGAGTTGTTGCTGGCCGCGCCGTCCAGGCCCAGGCCCACGGTGACGCCCTTTTTCAGCATCTGGGGCACGGGAGCCACGCCGTCGGCCAGATACATGTTGGCGCAGGCGTCGTGGGAGACCTTGATGTCGTGGGCCTTGAGCAGATCGACGTCCTTGTCGCTGATCCAGCAGCAGTGGACGGCCAGCACGTTGGGGCCCAGGATGCCCAGCTTCTCCAGCAGATCCACGTCGTTGCAGCCGTGGACCCACTCGGTGGCCATGCGGGCGTACTCGGTCTCGGACACGTGGACGGTGAAGCCGCCGCCGCACTCGTTGACCACCCGCCACTGCATCTTCAGCATCTCGTCGGAGTTGGACCACATGGAGGAGGGGGCGGCCCAGATCTTCAGTCTACCGTTTTCCGTGTTATGGTAGGTCTTGAACAGGCGGCGCAGGTCGGCCTCCACGTCCTCCACCTTCTCACACAGGTCGGGACAGGTGCCGTACTCCACGCCGGTATCCATGGTGCCCCGGCCTACGATGCCCCGGACGCCCAGATCCTTCACCGCCCGGCAGATTCCGTCGGTAAGGCCGGGCTTGCTGTGGCAGTGCATGTAGTCCACCGTGGTGGTCACGCCGCTGTGCAGCGCCTCGGACAGGCCCAGCATGGCGGCATGGTAGGTATCCTCCGGCTCCAGGTAGACGGCGGCAGGGAACATCATGTGGGAGAGCCAGTCTCCCAGCTCCATGTCGTCGCCGATGCCCTTGAGCAGGGTCTGGAACAGGTGGGTGTGGTTGTTCACAAAGCCGGGGAAAATCACCTTTCCGGCGGCGTCCAGCGTGCGGTGGGGAGCTGGATACTTGGCCTTCAGTTCCTCCGTGGAGCCAATATCGGCGATCCGGTCGTCCCGGATGAGCAGCGCGCCGTCCCAGAGGACACGGCGCTGGGGATCTACCGTCACCACGACGGCGTTGATGATGAGCTGTTCCATGGGTATTCCTTCTTTCCTGTCCGTTACTTCTCAGCGGGCGCGATGCTGCCCAGCTCCAGGACCGGCGTGTCGCCCAGGAAGCCGTTTTTCTCCGCCCCCTCGGCCACCGTCCTGCAAAAATAAGCGTAGAGTTTGGATTCATTATACTCTTTATAAGAGTATCCCGCAAGAGGATAATCGTAATCCAGGGTGAGATATCCCATCTCCTCCAGGGCCAGCAGCATGGCGCCGGTCTCTTTTACGCAGGCCATGTCCTCGTCGGGGGAGCGGAGGTACACCGGCGCCAGGGCCACCGAGCAGAATTCCTCCTCCGCGCTGCTCTCCACCAGGAAACGGGCCACCGGCAGATAGTGATGGTGCTCCAGGTGGTGGAGGAAGTCGGCCATAGCGGGGGTCAGCTCTCCCTCCCCGGGGCGGTGATGGTGCTCGCAGCAGTCGTGGTGATCGTGATGGTCGTGGTGATGGTCATGGCAGCCGCAGCCGCAGGAATGGTGTTCATGCATGGGGATCGCTCCTTTTTTCATTGTGGCAGCCCTGCCCCCGGGAGAGGAAAAGGCCCAGGATCAGCCCGGCCAGGGCAGGCAGGACCCAGCCCAGCCCGGCCTCCGCCAGAGGGAAGGACTGAAGAAAACCGATACCGGCGAGACGTCCGGCCTCAAAGAGGAGGCTGGCCGCCCCGGTGAAAAGGATGGTCACGGGATAGACCCGGTCACGGCCCGCCAGCCAGCGGTCCGCGAAGGAGAGCAGGATGAGGACGATGGCCACCGGGTAGATGGCGTTGAGCACCGGCACGGAGAAAGCCAGGATCCGGTCCAGTCCCGCGTTGGCCAGCAGCAGGCTCACCGCCGCGAAGACCACGGCCCATTGCCGGTAGGACAATTTGGGGCAGATCTGGGCAAAATACTCCCCACAGGAGCTGATAAGCCCCACACACACATTGAAGCAGGCAATGACGAAGATGGCGGCCAGCAGCACGCTGCCCATGGGCCCGAACAGGGCGGACACGATCCGGGTCAGCACTCCGGCGCCGTTGGCCGCCCCGGGAAAGGCCCCGCCGGACAACGCCCCGATGTGGGCCAGCATGGAATAGATGACCAGGAGCATCCCCCCGGCCACCACGCCGGCGCGGGCGGTCGTCCGCACCACCTCATTCTCATCCGTCACGCCTCTGGCGCGGACGTTCAGGCTGATGACAATGCCGAAGACCAGCGCGGCAATGGTGTCCATGGTCTGATACCCCTCCAGGAAGCCGGCCGCCGCCGCCCGCCCGGCGTTCTCGAACCCGGCGGAGGGCGGACCGTACCCCGGCAGGGGGGCCGCCAGACACCCGGCGAAAGTGACCACGATGAGCCCGATGAGCACGGGACACATGATCTTTCCCAGCCGGTCGGTGAGCTTCTCCGGACGCAGGGCCAGGCACAGGGCAGCGGCGAAAAAGACCACCGAGTAGACCAGCCGGATCAGGCTAGGGGAGCGCGCTGCGTCCCCGACCAGCGGCAGCACCGTCTCGAAGGAAGTGCTGGCAGTACGCGGGATGGCCAGACAGGGGCCGATGGACAAATAGGCCAGAATGGTGAATATCCGTGCAAAGGCGGGATGGACCCGTCCGCCCAGGGCGTCCAGCCCCCCCGAGCGGGCCACTGCCACCACGCCCAGCACCGGCAGGCCCACCGCGCTCACCGCCAGGCCGGCCATGGCCGCCCAGGTCATGGTCCCCGCCCGGGCCGCGATGCCCGGCGGGAAGATCAGATTGCCCGCGCCGAAAAACATGGAAAACAGTGTGAATCCGATGAGGAGCAGCTCTCTCCCCTTCCGCCTGTCCACCGGTCATTCCTCCCTTTTGTCTGAATGTATTTTTCCATCAGTATACCGTATCTTCCGCCGGTTGTAAATGGCCGCCCGCTTCCCCGGAGGCGGGCACAAAAAACGGGGACCTGTCGTAAGGACAGGTCCCCGTTTCCGTATGTCCTGGATCAATCAGCCCTGGGAGATCGCTCCGACGGGGCAGGTGTCGGCACAGGTGCCGCACTCGATGCAGGCGTTCGCGTCGATCTCGTAGTGCTCGTCACCCTCGTGGATGGCGGACACAGGGCAGGCGCCGGCGCAGGAGCCGCAGCTCACGCAATCGCCACCAATAACATAGGCCATAGGTAACACCTCCAAATTTAAGCTAGTCACATTGTAACACGAATTTTCAAAAATGCAATGCTAAATTCACTGAAATGTGGGTATATTTTCTTTTGTTGGAAACGCGGCGGCACAGTCCGCCTTTACTTTACCGCAGAAAAGAGGCATGCCTATGGGGCCCGTCCGGCGAAAACAGAACCGATTTCACACCTTTCGGAAACGAGGTGAGCCGTTGAACGAGACGAAATTCACCCAGCGTGCTCAGACCGCCCTCCGCCTTGCCCAGGAGAGCGCCGCCGAGCTGGGACACGGATATGTGGGCAGCGAGCACCTGCTGCTGGGCCTGCTGCGGGAGGGGCACGGTGTGGCCGCCCAGGTGCTCCGCGCCGCGGGGCTGGACACGGAGGCCCTCCGCACCGCCATCGTCCGGGCAGTGGGCCGGGGCGCGGCGGGAGACCTGCCCTCCCAGGGGCTCACGCCCCGCTGCAAACACATCATCGAGCTGGCCCTGGAGGAAACGGTGCGGCTGGGCCAGCCCTGTGTGGGCACCGAGCACCTGCTGCTGGGCTTGCTGCGGGAGGGAGACGGCGTGGCCCTCCGGGTGCTCGCCGCCTGCGGCCAGGACCCCCGGCGCCTCGCCGCCGACCTTACCGCCTCCCTGGGAGGCGATCCCCCTCCGCCCCACCACGCCGCCGGACGGCCCCGGCCGGAGCGGGAGTACGCCGCCAACGACAGCAAGCTGCTGGAGCAGGTCTCCCGGGACCTGACCCGCATGGCCGCCGCCGGGCGGCTGGACCCGGTGGTGGGCCGGGAGGAGGAGATCGAGCGGGTCATCCAGATCCTCTCCCGCCGCCGGAAGAACAACCCCGCCCTCATCGGCGAGCCCGGCGTGGGCAAGACCGCCGTGGCCGAGGGGCTTGCCCGCCGCATGGCCGCCGGCGACGTGCCCGAGGACCTGCGCGCCAAACGGCTGCTCTCCCTGGACCTGTCCGCCATGGTGGCGGGCACCAAATACCGGGGCGAGTTCGAGGAGCGGTTCAAAAATATCCTCTCCGAGGTGACCCGGGCGGGCAACATCATCCTTTTCATCGACGAGCTCCACAACATCGTGGGGGCCGGCTCCGCCGAGGGGGCCATTGACGCCGCCAACATCATCAAGCCCGCCCTGGGCCGGGGGGAGCTGCAGATCATCGGCGCCACCACCACCGACGAATACCGCCGCTACGTGGAGAAGGACGCCGCCCTGGAGCGGCGTTTTCAGCCGGTGACGGTGGCCGAACCCACTGAGGAGACCGCCCGCGCCATCCTTCGGGGGGTACGGGACCGGTATGAGAGCCATCACCGCCTGCGCATCACCGACGAGGCGGTGGACGCCGCCGTCTCCCTCTCGGTGCGCTACCTGGCCGACCGGCGGCTGCCTGACAAGGCCATCGACCTCATGGACGAGGCCGCCGCCCGGGTCCGGCTGGAGCGCCAGGCCGCCCCGCCCGTCCTGCGCGCTCTGGAGGAGCGGGTGGCCGGCGCCCGCCGGGAAAAAGAGGAGGCCATCCGGAACCAGGACTTCGAAAAGGCCGCCATGCTCCGGGACGCGGAAAATGACTTCCGCCGGGAACTGGACCGGCAGCGTGCCGTCTGGCATACCGGTCAGATGGCCGGCCAGGTCACCGCCCAGGACGTGGCCGCCGTTCTCTCCCGCTGGACCGGCGTGCCGGTGACCTCCCTCACCCGGGACGAAAAGGACCGGCTGCTGGCCCTGGAGGAGGAGCTCCACCGCCGGGTGGTGGGCCAGGAGGAGGCGGTGCGCGCGGTGGCCCGGGCGGTGCGCCGGGGCCGGGTGGGCCTGAAGGAGCCGGGCCGCCCCACCGGGGCCTTTCTCTTTCTGGGGCCCACCGGTGTGGGCAAGACCGAGCTGTGCAAAAGCCTGGCCGCCGCCCTCTTCGGCAGCGAGGAGGCCCTCATCCGCTTTGATATGTCCGAGTATATGGAGCGGCACACGGTCTCCCGCCTCATCGGCTCGCCCCCCGGCTACGTGGGTCACGATGAGGGGGGACAGCTCACCGAGGCGGTGCGCCGCCGCCCCTACTCGGTGGTCCTCTTCGACGAGTTGGAAAAGGCCCATGAGGACGTGTGGAGCATCCTGCTCCAGATCATGGAGGATGGTATGGCCACCGACGCCCAGGGCCGCAGGGCGGATTTCCGCAACACTGTCATCGTCATGACCTCCAACGTGGGGGCCGGGCGCATCACCGCCGGGGGACGCCGCCTGGGCTTCTCTTTTTCCTCCGGCGGGGACACACGGCCTCTCTCCGAGCTGAAAGAGGCCGTCATGGGGGACCTGAAGCAGGTGTTCCGGCCGGAATTTCTCAACCGGCTGGACGAGATCATCGTCTTTCGTCAATTGGAACGGGAAGAGATCCGCACCATCGCCCGGCGGCTGCTGGACGGCGTGGCCGGCCGTCTCAAAGCTCTGGGCGTGACGCTGGAGGTGACGCCCCCGGCGCTGGACGCCCTGGCTGAGCTGGGCTTCGATCCCGAATGCGGGGCCCGCCCCCTGCGCCGGGCTATCCGGGCCCAGGTGGAGGACCCCGCCGCCGAGGCCCTGCTCTCCGGCGCGCTCAAAGCCGGGGATACCGCCCGGCTGGAGACCCGGGAGGGCGCGCTGGTCCTGCGGACCGGCTCCCCCGGTCCCTCTCCGGCACTGCCGCCCGCCGGATTCCCAGGTGAGGAGTGACACGCCGATGGGTGGTGCAAGGTTTTTGCCCGAAACTGAGCAAAAACCCTGCACGTGAACAAAGCCGCAAGACTTGGTTTTCAAGGCTTGCGGCTTTGTTCCGTATGCATTATAATAGACAGGACTCGCGGCCCTTGCGCCGCAATGATCGGAGGTCTTTTCATGCTCAGCTACCGTTCCAGCGGCATCCTCCTCCCTGTCTTTTCCCTCCCCGGCCCCTATGGCATCGGGACCCTGGGCGCAGGAGCCCGCCGCTTCGTGGATTTCCTGTCCGACGCCGGGCAGCATTACTGGCAGATCCTTCCCCTCGTTCCCCCCGGCGGCGGGGACTCCCCCTATATGTCCCCCTCCTCCTTCGCCGGTAACCCCCTCCTTCTGGATCTGGACGCCCTGGCCGAGGAGGAGCTCCTCACTCCCGAGGAGCTGGAGAGCGCCAAATGGCCCGACCCGGACCGGGTGGACTACACCTGGCTCCATAAGACCCGTCCCGCCCTGCTGCGGAAGGCCTGGGAGCGGGGCCGGGACAAGTACGCCAAAGAGCTGGAGCAATTCCTGGCCGACGAGGCCCTCTGGCTCCCCGATTTTGCCTTTTTCCTGGCCCTGCGGGACCACTTCGGCGGCGCCAAGCTGGAGAGCTGGCCCCACGCCGTCCGCACCCGCCAGAGTGAGGCCCTCTCTCCCCTGCGGGAGGAGCTGGCCGATGAGATCGAGTATCACGCATTCCTTCAGCTTCTCTTCTTCCGCCAGTGGGAGGCGCTGAAAAAGTACGCCAACGACCACGGTGTGCGCATCATCGGCGACCTGCCCATCTATGTCTCCCCTGACTCGGCGGAGGTGTGGGGCGAGCCCGGCCTGTTCCAGGTGGATGAGGATTACCGCCCATCGGCGGTGGCCGGCGTGCCTCCCGACGCCTTCAGCGCTGACGGCCAGCTCTGGGGCAATCCCCTCTATGACTGGGAGCGTCACCGCGAGACCGGTTTTGCCTGGTGGAAGCGCCGGGCCGCCCATATGGCCCGGCTCTACGACATGGTCCGCATCGACCACTTCCGGGCCTTCCACACCTACTGGAACATCCCCCTCACCGCCGAAAGCGCCAAGGAGGGACACTGGGAGCCCGGCCCGGGCATGGAGCTGCTGCGGGCATTGGAGACCGTCCCCGGCCTGGAGCTCATCGCCGAGGATCTGGGGGATCTGGACGCCGACGCCCGGGCCTTCATTGCCGAGAGCGGCCTGCCCGGCATGAAGATCCTGGTCTACGCCTTCGATCCGGCGGGTGAAAGCGCCTATCTCCCCCACAACTGTCCCCGCAACTCCGTCGTCTACACCGGCACCCACGATACACCCACCTTTGTTCAGTGGCTCTTTGACGAAGCCACGCCTGCTGAGCGGGAGTATGCCTTTGACTACCTGACCCTGCGGGAGGACGAGGGTTTTGGCTGGGGCGGTGTGCGGGGCGCCTGGGCCGCCCCCTCCCTGCTGGCCATTGCCCCCATGCAGGATCTGCTGTGCCTGGGGGCCGACGCCCGGATCAACGCCCCCGGCACCATGGGTCCCCAGAACTGGAGCTGGCGCGTGCGGCAGGACGCCTTCAACCCCGACGTATCCTCCCAGCTGCGGAAGCTCACCCGCACCTACCGCCGCTGCCTGTAATCAGCATAAAGAGGCCCCGACGGCGCACTTCATGCGCAGGCGGGGCCTCTTGTCATTTTCATCCCGGATCAATTGTTGCTGCCGAACATGTTGAAGAAGTGGTCGTGGATGGCCTGGACGGCGCGGTCGGCGTCCTTTTTGTCCACCAGCACGGAGATCTTGATCTCAGAGGTGGAGATCATGTTGATGTTGACGCCCGCGTTGCACAATGCCTCGAACATACGGGAGGCCACGCCGGCGCTGTTGACCATACCGGCGCCCACGATGGAGACCTTGGCCACCGAGTCGCTGACGTCCACATGGTCGAAGTGGAGGGCTTCCTTCCGCTCCTCCAGCAGCTGTCTGGTGCGCTCCATGTCCTGGATGCCCACGGTAAAGCTGATGTCCTTGGTACCGTCGCGGCCGATGGACTGGAGGATGATATCCACGTTGATGCGCTCCTTGCCCAGCATGGAGAACACCTTGAAGGCGATGCCGGGCTCGTCAGCCAGGCCGATGACGGCGATGCGGGCGATGTCCTTATCCTTGGCCACGCCGCTGACATATGCTTTTTCCATGTTCTTTGTAACCTCCTTGACTTTCGTACCGGGCCGGCCGGAGAAGCTGGAGAGGACCTCCAGATTGACGTTGTATCTCTTTGCCATTTCCACCGAGCGGTTGTGGAGCACCTGGGCGCCCAGGCTGGCCAGCTCCAGCATTTCGTCAAAGGTGATCTCATCCAGCTTCCTGGCGCCCTTGACGTGGCGGGGATCGGCGGTGTAGACGCCGTCCACGTCGGTATAGATCTGACACAGGTCGGCATGGAGGGCGGCGGCCAGAGCCACAGCCGAGGTGTCCGAGCCGCCCCGGCCAAGGGTGGTGATGTCGTCGTACTTGTTCAGGCCCTGGAAGCCGGTGACGATAACGATGCTCCTCCGGTCCAGCTCAGCCAGGATGCGCTCGGGCTCCACGCGCTTGATGCGGGCGTTGCCGTAGGCCGAATTGGTCTTTACCCCGGCCTGCCAGCCGGTGAGCGAGACCACCGGATAGCCCATACCCTCAATGGCCATGGCGCACAGGGCGCAGGAGACCTGCTCGCCGGTGGACAGGAGCATATCCATCTCCCGCTTGGAGGCCTTGGGGTTGATCTCCGCGGCCTTGGCGATCAGATCGTCGGTGGTATCGCCCTGGGCGGAGAGGACCACCACCACATTGTGGCCCCGGCGGTAGGTCTCGGTGATGATGCGGGCCACGTTGCGGATCTTATCCGCGTCAGCGACGGAGGACCCGCCAAATTTTTGTACAATGAGTCCCATGGTATCTATGTACCCCCTAAAATCAGAGTGGAGAGCCATTCTCCCATAGCAAGGGCGCAGTCCGGGGGACTGCGCCCTCGTTCTCTCTACATCTTATGACGGCCCGGCACGGCCGGTCCGTCCCGGCCTTACAGCACCCGCAGCACGGACTGGGCCTCGCCCAACTCCGCCAGCTTCCCATTCAGGGCGGGCTCGCTCATGGACGCGGTGAGGAAGGCGATCTCCCCCTCCGGCGCGCCGGAGCGGGCCAGGAAGGATACCTCTCCGAAGGCGCCCTTCACTGCCTCCACGCTGCCGGTCATGCGCACGTACCAGCTGTTCTCCAGCACGTCGGTGGACACCACGGCGTCCTCGGCGCCCGCGCCCCAGTGAAGGTACTTCTTGGTGTTGCGGTGCTTGGCGGCATCCACCACGTCGGCCACCACGGCGGAGGCGGTGGGCCGCTTGCCCGCGCCCCGGCCGTAGAACATCACGTCGCCCACGGCGTTGCCCCGGACGGTGATGGCATTGAACACGTCCTCCACGCCGGCCATGGGATTCTCCCCGTTCACCAGGTGGGGGGCCACATAGATGCACAGCTTTCCGCCGCTCTGGCGGACGCTGCGGCCCAGCAGCTTGATCTTGTGCCCGCAGGACTCGGCATAGGCCACATCGGCCAGGGTGATTTTGGTGATGCCCTGGGTGGGAACCTGCCGGGGATAGATGTGACGGCCGAAGGCCAGAGAGGACAGGATGCAGATCTTGCGGCAGGCGTCATGGCCCTCGATATCGGCGGTGGGGTCCTGTTCGGCATAACCGTTGCGCTGGGCCTCCTTCAGCGCCGCCTCAAAGGACAATCCCGCGCGGATCATGCGGGTGAGGATATAGTTGGTGGTGCCGTTGAGGATGCCGCAGATCTCCTCGATCTCGTTGGCGGCCAGGCACTGGTTCAGCGGGCGGATGATGGGGATGCCGCCGCCCACGCTGGCCTCGAAGAGATAGCTGACGCCATGCGCCTCTGCCAGCTGGAGCAGATCATAGCCGTGCTCGGCCACCAGCTCCTTGTTGGAGGTCACCACGCTCTTGCCCGCCTTCAGGGCCCGCTCGGTAAACTCCTTGGCCACCCGGGCGCCGCCGATGGTCTCCACCACGATGTCCACTTCAGGATCGCTCTCGATAACGGAAAAATCATGGACAAACTTGTCCTGGAAGGGGCTGTCGGGGAACTCCCGCACGTCCAGGATGTATTTCAGGCGGATATCCTCTTCCGCCTTCCGTCCGATCTGATTGGCATTCTCGGTGAGTACCTCGGCCACGCCGGAACCTACCACGCCATAGCCCAAAATCGCCACATTTACCATAATGCTCTCTCCTTTGTTCCGTCTTTCAGGGCGTCTGCATCAACCTGCCAGAATCTCGCAGCGCACCACGCCATCCACGTTCAGCGCCCGGGCCAGCAGCTCCTCCAGTGAGACCTCCAGTCCGGAAGTCTCTGCGCCGATGGTCACCGCCGCGCAGCCGTTGACCGGGATAGCCTGGTTGATGGTCAGAATATTCCCGCCACTCTGGGCAAAAATATTCAACGCTGCGGACAGCACCCCGGGCTCGTCCTTCAGCAGGATCTGGAAGGTAACGATCCGCCCGTGGAGCATGTCGTTGAAAGGCCGCACCGCATCCTTATATTTATAAAAAGCGCTGCGGCTGATCCCGACCCGGCGGGTGGCCAGATTGACGGTGTTCACCTCGCCGATCTCCAGCATCCGTTTGGCCTCTGCCACCTTGAGAAAGATCTCGGGCAGCGCCTTTGCGTCCACGATGAAATAGTTTGGTGTCTTGCCCAACATGTTCCCCTCCAATGTCCTTGCCTGAAAGTCATTTGTTCATGTGATGTACTCCATTTTAGCACAGTAAATTGCGCGATGCAACCTTGGAATTGATGACGGAATGGCCAATATCCCAGCAGTCCGGCCTGTTTTTTCCGTCGAATCCGCCAGATGCTCAGAAAGGAGTCCCCGTTTTGCCCGAAAAAAGGTATATCCGGGCCGCCCTCCGCCTGGCCCTGACCGTACTGGCGCTGGCGGCGCTCCGATGGCTTGTCCCCTGCTTTCTCCCTCTGCTGCTGGCGCTGGCCTTTTCCTCCCTGCTGGAGCGCCCGGTCCGTTTTCTCTCCCGGCGCCTCTCCCGCCGTGTGGCCGCCGGGATCTGCACCCTGCTCTCCACAATACTGCTCACCGGCGCCCTGGCCGCGCTCCTCTGGCGGCTGGGGCTGGAAGGGGCCGCCCTGGCGGGCCGTCTCCCCGCCCTGGTCTCCGGCCTGGACGGGCTGTTCTCCCGTTTGCGGCGGGTGGCAGAGCGGTTGTCGGTGGCCGTCCCCATCTCCCTCCGGGCCCCGCTGGACCAGGCTCTGGAGCAACTGTCGGCACAGGCACTGGACCTGGCAGGCCGTCTCCCTGCCCGTCTTGCGGAGCTGTTGGTCCGCTGGGCGTCCGCGCTGCCCTCCCTGGCTCTGTTTCTTTTCACCACCACCCTGGCCACCTTCTTCGCCAGCGCCGGCCGCCCCGCCCTGCTGGCCTTTCTGGGCCGCCAGATCCCGGAGGCGTGGCGGCCCTTTCTCACCCGGGCCGCCGCCATCCTGCGCGGAGCCTTTTCCGGCTGGCTGCGGGCCCAGGGGTTGCTGATGCTGGTGACCTTCGTCATTCTGAGCGCCGGCCTGCTTTTGCTGCAGGTGGACCTTGCCCTGCTGTGCGCCGCTCTGACCGCGGTGCTGGATGCGCTGCCCGTCCTGGGTGTGGGCATTGTCCTGATGCCCTGGGCGGCAATTTCTCTGCTCCGGGGCCGATTTCTCTTCGCCCTGGGCCTGCTCCTGCTCTATGGTGTGCTGGCCCTGGTCCGCAGCCTGCTGGAACCCCGGCTGGTAGGCCGGGACGCGGGTCTCCCGCCCCTGGCCGCCCTCACCGCCATGTACGCCGGCTTCGTCTCCTTCGGTGCAGCAGGGATGCTCCTTTTTCCCCTGGCTGCCGTCCTGCTCAAGGGGCTCCACGACCAGGGTCTCATCCATCTTTGGAAGTAAAGGAAAACCGCTGTATATCCTTTGTACAGCGGTGCTTTCCATACGCATCTCATATGACAAGCCATTTCACTTTACTGTTTGAACCGTTCCAACAGCACGGCCTCCCACTTGTCCCCGTACTTCAGCGTCACCAGAAAAAGGGACACCCCGGCCAGACCGATGAGGAGCATGCCCCAGAGGGGGATATAAATGGCGGAGCCCCCCAGAGCGCAGGCCACCAGCAGTCCCCAGGGCCGGGTCAGAGCCACCAGCACCAGGAAGCGCCTCAGAGGGATATCGGTGAGCCCCGCCAGGATGCAGATCAGATCGTCCGGGAAAAAGGGGAAGAGAAACACCAGCGCCAGAAACACATCCCGCTTGCGCCGGATGATCTCCAGATAGCGCTCCGACACCCGCCGGCTCACCAGCCGGTCGGCAAAAGAGCGTCCCAGCACCCGGGCCAATGTAAATACCAGTACCGAACCTGAAATCACAGCGGCAGCCGTCAGCGTGAAGGAGACCCACACGCCGAAAAGCACACCTCCGGCCAGGGCTGTGATGTTGCTGGGGATGGGAGCCAGGATCACGGAGGAGAGCTGCACCACGAAATAGATCAGATGGGAGAAAGGCGCAAAGGCCTGGATGTAATCCCGCATCCCCTCCAGCGACCGGGCCGCGTGGAAAAAGCCGGTGCCGTACAGAAAGCCCAGGCCCCCGCCTACCAAAAGCAGGGTCAAGAGCAGTGTCAGTTTCCATCCATGCTGTTTCATGCCGTTTCGCTCCCATTCGTGGATTTCTCTCTTATGCTAAAACCTGATAAAAAGCTGTACAGCTTTTTATCGCGCAAAGCGCGTCAGGTTTTTATGAGACGCCGTGACGCACGCATGTGCGGCACCAGCGTGCGCAGCACGCGGGATTTCAAATAAAGCATTTTATTTGAAATTAGTATTAGACTAACACGCATGAAAAAAGGAATCCATAGGATTCCCTTAAGATTTTTTGAATATTGGAGGAAATACAGCAAAAAGCGGCAAGGCACCGGGACCGCTCCCGTTACCCTGCCGCCCGCGACCCGCTCTGGTCCGCGCCTGTGTCCATCGCAACTCACTTCCACTCTTCTGATCTGTCTGCAGAAACAAAAAGACCACACCAGACAGCCGGTGTGGAACTTCTCTTTTGACGCTCACACATGTTTACCGCTCACTGCGGATGACTTGCTCATCGCTGCCGAAGATGAGATCGTCGATATCAGTTCCGTAGAACACACCGTTATACATCATAATTCTTTCCTCCTTTCGTTCCGTATGTGCCTATTATACGCTTCTTTATGTAAAGTTGCAACCCCATTTTGCAGTCCGTTTGTGACAAAACTGCAAACTTTTTATGAACGCGGTAATATGCGTCGTTCTCTTCCATGCCGCTTTGTCCTTGTATGGGACTGTTTTATTCATTTTTCCCTCTATTTCGTGTGAAAGTGCGCCGTCCCGATGGCCGGCGCACTTTTACATCCTGCATATTCACCGTATCCTGCGCGTCATCAGCAGGTGAGACGCGCCTCTTTCCCGCCGCCCAGCCGGCGGTATACCGTAACGTACATGGTCAGCAGGCAGGTCAGGCCGCCGGCCACATTGGAAATGGGTTCGGCCAGGAACACGCCGTTGACGCCCAGTCCGAATAAATGCGGCAGAAGAAGGGTCAGGGGGGCCACGATAAATGCCTTGCGCAGCAGAGAGAAAAACACCGCGCTTTTGGCCCGGCCAAGGCCCACGAACACCGACTGGCCGATAAACTGGCAGGACATGAAACCGAAGGTGGCAAAATAGATACGGAACGCGGGGATACCGTCGGCGATGAGCTCCGGGTCGTCGTTGAAGATCCGGATGAGAGGCCCGGGGAAAGCAAGCGTCAGCAGCCATACCGCCGCAGAATAGGCCATGGTCACCGCCGCCGTAAAGCGGATGCCCTGCCGCACCCGCTCATGCTCTCCCGCACCGTAATTATACCCCAACACCGGCTGGCAGCCCTGCGTAACGCCGCTGACCGGCATGGTGATGACCTCCCGGACCGAGTTGACCACCGTCATCACGCCCACATAGAGGTCTCCGCCCCACGCCTGTAGGGTGGCGTTGCACAGCACCTGCACCAGACTGTTGGTAAGGGCCATGATGAATCCGGACATGCCCAGGCTCAGGATACGCTTCACCCGGCCTGCCTCCAGGTGCATGGCGCTCCGCCGCAGCCGCAGCAGAGTGTGCTTCCCGGTGAGAAAGCGCAGCACCCACGCCGCCGAGCACCCCTGGGAGATTACGGTGGCCAGCGCCGCGCCCCGGACCCCCATATCCAGCACAAAGATAAACAGCGGATCCAGCGCGATGTTCACCGCCGCCCCCAGCGTCACCGTACCCATCCCCACCCGGCCAAAGCCCTGGGAATTGATGAAGGGATTCATGCCCAGGCCCACCATGACGAACAGTGTACCCGTCAGGTAGATGGTCAGATAATCCCTGGCATAGGGAAAGGTGGCGTCGCTGGCACCGAACAGGTACAGGATGGGCCGCCGGAGGGCCAGGCAAAGGACGGTCAGGACCGCCCCGAAGACCATCAGCAGCGTGAAGGAGCAGCCCATGATCCGCTCGGCCTCCTCGTCCTCTCCCCTGCCCCGGCAGATGGAGCACAGGGGCGCGCCCCCTGCGCCGCACAGGTTGGCAAAGCCAATGAGGATGGAGATGATGGGCAGACAAAGCCCCAGCCCGGTGAGGGCCAGCCGTCCCTCCCCCGGGATGCGGCCGATATACATCCGGTCCACGACGTTGTAGAGCACATTGACCAGCTGGGCCGCCGTCATGGGCAGCGCCAGCCCCATAATGTTGCGCGGGATGCTCCCACGGGAAAAATCATTTCCAGACTGATGCGTATAAATCCCTCCAGGTTCGGTGGGTTTGACACTTGAAACAGAACTCCTTTGGTATTATAGTACAGTTTGACAGCAATCGCAAGGAACCCGGCCCGGGCCGGGGCCGCCGTCCCTCCCGTCTCCGGCGGGAGGCCCACTATCTGATCTCAGAAAGGACGTCTTTTTATGAATACAACGCTGCTGGAGGAGGCCAAAGCCCTCTACCCCTCCCTCAAGGCCGTCAAGGACGATATCCACCGCCATCCCGAGCTGGCCTTTGAGGAGCGCCGCACCACCGGCATCATCCGGGAGCGGCTCACCGACCTGGGCATCGAGCTCATCGACCTGGGTATGGAGACCGGCGCGGTGGGCTTCCTGCGGGGCGGAAAGCCCGGCCCCACGGTGGCTCTCCGGGCCGATATCGACGCCATCGAGCAGCAGGAGCCCGCCGACAATGGCGTGGTGTCCGGGTGCGGCGGCGTGATGCACGGTTGCGGCCATGATTTCCACACCACCTGCCTGCTGGGTGCCGCCCAGCTGCTTGCCCGGCGGCGGGAAGAACTCTGCGGCAACGTGGTCTTCCTCTTCCAGCCTGCGGAGGAAATCACCCAGGGTGCGGCGGCCATGGTGGCCCACGGTCTTTGGGACAAGCTGCCCCAGCGCCCGGCGCGCCTCTTCGGCCTCCACGACCGGCCTGAGATCCCCTGCGGCCAGGTGGCCGTCATCCCCGGCGCGGTGATGGCGGGCAAGTCCCACTTCTTCATCACCCTCACTGGCGTCACCGGCCACTGCGGCTCCCCCCACAAGTGCGTGGATGTGATCGTGGCGGGCGCCGCCATCGTCAACGGGATCCAGACCATCGTCAGCCGCAACACCGACCCCCAGGAGCCTCTGGTCTGCGCTGTCTTCTCCATCAACGCCGGCACACCGGAAAACTTTGTCCCCGAGACCCTGACCATGACCGGCGATATCCGGGCCCACTCCGACGCCGTCATCCAAAAGACCCAAAACCGGCTGAAGGACCTGGCCGAAGGCATCGCCGCCTCCTACCAGTGCGGGTGTGACGTGAAGTTCATCCCCGAGGTCCCCGTCACCGACAATAAGCCCGAAATGGTAAAGCTGGCCCGGAAAGCCGCCTCCGCCGTGTTTGGCGAGGAGAACATCGTCCAGCCCCGGGGCGACATGGGCTCTGAGGACTTCGCCGTATTTGGGCAGGACGTGCCCGCCTTCTTCTACTGGCTGGGCACCGGTTTCCCCGGCCAGCCCAACCCCTGCTGGCACAACGAGCACTTCAGGACCGACGATGATGCCCTCCCTCTGGGCGCGGCCCTGCTGGCCCAGTCTGCCCTGGTGGGACTGGAAGAATAGCAACTGCAAAAATGCCCGCCGTGACCGGCGGGCATTTTTGTACTATTCCAGCTTCCGCTTTTTCTCCCACACCTGAAGCAGCGCCAGCGCCGCCAGGGCGCTCACCGTGCCGATGAGGGCCCCGGTCAGCACGTCGCTGGGATAGTGGACTCCCACGTAGAGCCGGGAAAAGCCCATCAAAAAAGCGGCGGCCAGAGCGGCGAGGCGCCAGCCCCTCCGGGACAGGGTACAAAACCAGGCCACGCCGGCGGCAAAGGCGGCGGTGGTATGGCCCGAAGGGAAAGAATTGGGGTCGCCGGTCTCCACAATGTGGACGAGCCCCTCCACCATCAGCCAGGGCCTGGGCCGCTGCACCAGCTGCTTGAGGATCACATTGGTACACAGCGCCCCGATCATCAGTGCCAGCAGCGAGGCCGCTCCCGCCCGCCGGGTCCTCCGGAAGCACAGCAGCCCCAGGGAGAGCACGATCCATATCAGCCCCGCGTTGCCCAGGGCGGTATACCAGGTAAAAAACACTGTCAGCAGCGGGCCGCGCACCGTCTCCTGCAGCCAGAGCAGGATGGCGCCGTCCAGCGCCTGGAGCCAATCGGGCATTGGGTCACTTCCCTTCTATTCTGTGGAAAATACGGAAGGGCGGGGGATCGTCCCCCGCCCTGTCTCCCGTGATTCTTTACTTGACGTCTTCCCACTTGCAGTCGGTGATCACGCCGTTGTTGAGCTCAAAATGGGTGGTCTTGACGGTGTGGGACTTGCCGATGCGCACCTCCTGGGTGCCCACCTCGTTCAGATCCCGGTTGGGGACCCTGGCCTCGATGGTAAAGGTCAGGTCCAGCAGATGATCCGCCATGGGCAGCACCAGCGCGCCGGTGGAGGACTGAATGCTCACGCTGTTGTCATGAGGTGCGGACATGACGCCCACCACATAGCCGGAGAGCATGTTGCCCGAAGCCATCAGCTGGTCGCCGCCATCCTGCTCCACATACTCACGCAGGTTCTCATAGACCTCCGGATACACGCCGTTGACCTGGACGGTATAGGTGATCTTGGCACTGCTTCCGCTGGCGCCGGGAAGGGTCCCGTTCTTACCCAGCAGCTTCAGGCCCACCACCGCCACGATAAGCACCAGCAGGATCAGGACGATCAGGTCCACGATATTGATCTTTCCAAACAGTCTGCCTTTTTCGTCTAACATCTTTTGCAGCCTCCGAGGTTGTCAATTGACAGAAATATGGTGTACAATAGACCATGTATCCCGTTCCTGTACAGGCCACGGGGTCTTGGATATTGTATCATACTTCCAGCAGCGGAACAAGTCTTTTTTCTTTGGGAGGTCTCCCCATGAAAGTCATTCATCTCATCAGCGGCGGCGACAGCGGCGGCGCCAAGACCCACGTCCACAGCCTGCTCCAGAACCTGGCCAGGACCATCGACGTGACCATGGTCTGCTTTATGGACGGTCCCTTCGCCCAGGAGGCCCGGGAGCTGGGCATTCCCACCGTTATCTTTCCCGGCCGCAACCCGCACTCCACCTGCCGGAGGCTGCGGCAGTTCATCCTGGACGGCGGCTATCAGATCATCCACTGCCACGGCGCCCGGGGCAACCTGATGGGGGCCCTGCTGCGGCGCTCCACCGGATTGCCCGTGGTGACCACCGTCCACTCGGATTACCGGCTGGACTATCTGGGCCGCCCTCTGGCCCGGCTGATCTATGGAACCACCAACACCGTGGCCCTGCGTTTGCTGGACTACCGCATCGGCGTGTCGGACGCCATGACCGACCTGCTCATCTCCCGGGGCTTTGACCCGGACAGGCTCTTTACCATCTACAACGGCCTGGACTTCTCACCCCGGCCCGTGCCCATGGACCGCGCCTCCTACCTGCGCTCGGTGGGACTGGAGGCCGACGACTCCTGCGTCATCGCCGGCATCGCCGCCCGGCTCAATCCGGTGAAGGACATCGCTACTCTCATCCGCGGCTTTGCCAAGGCCCACCAGACCTGCCCCCAGCTCCGCCTGCTCATCGCCGGCGACGGTGAGCAGCGGCAGATGCTGGGCCAGCTGGCCAGGGACCTGGGGGTGGAGAAGGAGGTCTGCTTCGCCGGCTGGATCTCGGACACTGACAGCTTCTACAACGCACTGGACATCAACACCCTCACCTCCCTGTCCGAGACCTTTCCCTACGCCCTGACCGAGGGGGCCCGGGCGGGGCTGCCCACCGTGGCCAGCCGGGTGGGCGGCGTGCCCTATCTCATTGAGGACGGGGTCACCGGCCTGCTCTTCCCCGCCGGAGACGCCGATGCCCTGGCCAGGCACCTGGTCTCCCTGGCCAGCGACGCCACCCTCCGCAGGCATCTGGGCCAGCGGCTTTACCAGAAGGCCAACGACGATTTCTCCCTGGAGGCCACCATCCAGCGGCAGCTCTCCATCTACGAGACCATCCTCCGCCGCCAGGAGCGGAAGCACGGCAAACGGGACGGGGTGCTGGTCTGCGGGGCCTACGGCCGGGGCAATGCCGGCGACGACGCCATTCTGGAGGCCATCGTGGCCGAGCTGCGGCAGCTGGACCCCGACCTGCCGGTCTGGGTGCTCTCCCGCAATCCTGAGAGCACCCGGCTCACCTACCGGGTCAATTCCATCTACACCTTCAACTTTCCCCGGTTCCTGCGCCGGATGGCCCATACCAGGCTCTACATCAACGGCGGCGGCTCTCTGATGCAGGACGTGACCAGTCACCGCTCCCTGTTCTTCTACCTCTTCACCATTTCAGCGGCCAAGCGTCTGGGCAACAAGGTGCTCATGTACGGCTGCGGCATCGGCCCCATCCGCTCCCGGGCCAACCGCCTCCGGGCCGCCCGGGTCCTGCAGAAGCGGGTGGACGCCATCACCCTGCGGGACACCCATTCCCGGGAAGAGCTGCGGGACATGGGGGTCACCGCGCCGGAGATCATCCTCTCCGCCGACCCCACCGTCATCCTGCCCGCCGCGCCCGCTCCGGTGGTGGACGGCATTCTGGAGCGGGAGGGGCTGGACCCCCAGGGCCGCTACATCGGCTTCACCCTCCGGCCCTGGCCCGGCTTCACCCAGGAGAAAGCGGATATCTTTGCCGCGGCCGCCGCCTATGCCTATGAGACCTACGGCCTCACCCCGGTCTTTCTCCCCATCGAAAGCCGGCTGGACCTGGGCGCCATCCGCCAGGCTACCGCCTCCCTCGCCTGTCCCTTCCACATCGTGGAGAGCACCGGCAGCTCCGCCCACACCATCGGCCTTTTCGCCCGGATGAAGGTGGTGGTCTCCATGCGCCTCCACGCTCTGGTCTTTGCCGCCAGCCAGGGTGTTCCCCTGGTGGGGGTGGTGTATGACCAGAAGATCAGCTCCTTCCTCTCCTACATCGGGCAGGACCTGTACACCGACCTCTCCGATCTGACGCTGGAGCGGCTCAAGGGGCAGATCGATGCCGCCTGCGCCCGGATGGAGGACCGCGTCTTTCTCACCGAGGGGGTGGACCGCCTGCGCCAGGTGGAACACCGCAATTCCGAGACGGCGGCCCGCCTGCTGGGCCTGCCCTCCTGACCGCCGCCCCATCTCTGCCTCCGGAGGTCCTTTGATTGAAACAGCTCCTTTGTATTTCCGACACCCCCTGGGCCGCCGTCCCCACCCGGACCCAACAGCTCATGGCCCGGCTCAGGGACGTTCAGATCCTCTATTTCGCGCCCCCCGCCCGCCGCGGGGACGACAGCTACAAAAAACCGGGCCGCCGGGTCCGCCCCGGCCTGATGGTCTACACCCTCCCTCCGGTGCTGGAGGCGGAGGAGCACAACCGTCTCCTCTTCCAGTCCAACCAGCGCAGGCTGTGCCGGTTCATCTGCCGGGCCATGGAGCTCCACGGCTTCCGGGAGCCTATCCTCTGGTGCTCCACCCCCCGGGCCGTCCACTTTCTGGACCGGGTGCCCTGCCGGGGGATCGTCTACGACTGTGCCCGGGACTGGTCCCACCTCCCCGACCGTTGGGAGAGCGACCTGACTCTGGCCGCCGACGTGGCCTTTGCCGCCTCGCCGGAGCTGGCCGACCACCTCTCCCCCTGCAGCGACAATGTGGCCCTGCTGCCCAACGGCGCCAACTACTCCATGTTCAGCCGCACGGATCTGGAGATCCCACTGGAACTGGCAGGACTGGACGCACCGGTGCTGGGCTACTCCGGCACCCTCTGGCGGGACCTGGATCTGTCGCCCCTCCTCCGTGCCGCCCGGGAGCATCCTGACGCCGTTTTCCTTCTGGTGGGCCGGCGGGAACACAATCCCCTCCTCCACCGGCTGGAAGAACTGCCCAACGTCCGCTTTCTGGGAGAAAAACGCCTGATAGAACTGCCCGAGTATCTGGGCCGGTTCGACGTGTGCCTCAGCCTGCTCCGCAGCCAGAGCCCGGATAACGACGTGCTCCCGCCCCGGATCTTTGAATACCTGTCCACCGGCAAGCCCATCGTATCCATGCTTGCCCCCGGACAGGTGGAGCCCTTCCCCGATGTGATCTACGGCGCCCATTCCCCGGCGGAGTTCTCCCAGCTCTGCGGCAGCGCCCTGGCCGAGACCGGCTCCTGGGCCCGGGAGCGCCGCCGGACCTATGGGGAGGCCGGCTCCTGGTCCCGCCGGGCCCAGGAGGTGGAACGCATCCTCACCACCATCGGCCTTTTCTGATATTTCCGGTGCTAATCCCGCCGCCCCCGCCGTACAATACGGCGGGGGTGGTTTTTTGTCTCTGTCCATGCCGGCCTTTTTCCTCGCATTATCGCAATATCCGGCGCTGCTGCTCTTCAGCCTCCTGCTGCTGGCGGTGATCCTGGTCAACGGCTGGACCGACGCGCCCAACGCCATTGCCACCGCCGTGGCGTCTGGCGCGATCTCCTTCCGGCGGGCCGTGGCCATGGCCGCCCTGTGCAACCTGGCCGGCGTGTCCTGCGCCGCCCTCTGGTGTCCTGCCGTGGCCATGACCGTGAGCGGCGCCGCCGACTTCGGCCGGAACCCCCACGTGGCCTGCGCCGCCCTGTGCGCCGCACTCTGTGCCGTGGCCCTGTGGGCTACGGCGGCCTGGTGGTTCGGCATCCCCACCAGTGAGAGCCACGCCCTGCTGGCCGCTCTGGCCGGGGCGGCTCTGGCCCTGCCCGGCGGATGGTCCAACCTCCGTGCCGGCCCCTGGGGGAGGGTGCTGCTGGGACTTGCCCTCTCCCTGGCGCTGGGGCAGCGGCTGGGCCGCCGGTGTGCCCGTTTTCTGGACAGCAATCCCCTGCCCTCCGCCGCTCTCCGTGCCGGACAAATAGGCTCCGCCGCCGCCATGGCCTTTCTCCACGGGGCCCAGGACGGGCAGAAATTCCTGGGGGTCTTTCTGCTGGGCTCCGCCCTCTCCCGGGGCCGGTGGGAGCCCGATGTGCTAGACTTCCCCCTCTGGCTCATCCTGCTGTGCGCCATGACCATGGCCCTTGGCACCCTGCTGGGAGGCCGCCGCATCGTGGAGAAGATCGGCCGGGAGCTGGTCCCCCTCTCCCCCGCCGCCGCTTTCGCTGCCGACCTGGGGGGCGGGGCGGCCCTGCTGGCCTGCACCCTTCTGGGCCTGCCGGTGAGCACCACCCACACCAAGACCGCCGCCATCCTGGGGGCGGGCACCGCCCTGGGCGGCCGGGCCAGCCGCTCCGCCGCACGCTCCATCCTGCTAACCTGGCTCTTCACCTTCCCCGGCTGCGGCGCCCTGTGCTTTGTGCTGGTGCGGATGTGGCTGCTGCGCTGATAAGGGGCTTTCTCTTGCATCCCGGCCCTCCCTGTGCTATCATGGCCGGGAAAGTGAGTGATCACCATGCGCTATGAAGCCGCCATTTTTGATCTGGACGGCACCCTGCTCAACACCCTGGACGACCTGGCCGACAGCGTCAACCATGCCCTTGCCGCCTGCGGCTATCCCGCCCGCTCCCGGGAAGAGGTACGGCAGTTCGTGGGCAACGGGGTGGCCCTGCTCATCCACCGCTCGGTGCCCGGGGGTACTCCCGCCGTGGAGGAGGAGCGCTGTCTGGAAGCGTTCCGGGCCCACTATCTCACCAATATGCGGCACAAAACCGCTCCCTACCCCGGCATTCCGGACCTGCTGGACCGCCTGAACGCCGCAGGCTGCGCCGTGGCGGTGGTCTCCAACAAATTCGACCGGGCGGTGAAGGAGCTGTGCGCCGGCTACTTCGGCGGCCGGGTCCCCGTGGCCATCGGCGAGTCGTCCTCAGTGCGGAAAAAACCCGCCCCGGACACGGTATTCGCCGCTCTGCGGGAGCTGGACCTCCCCGCTTCCCGGGCCGTCTATATCGGTGACTCCGACGTGGATATCGACACCGCCCGCAATGCCGGCATGGACTGCATCTCGGTGTCCTGGGGCTTTCGGGACGTTCCCTTTCTCAAGGCCCACGGGGCCGCACGCATTGCGGACAGCCCCGCGCAGCTTTTCGAGCTGCTCATCGGAGAATAGGGATTTATCAGTGATTTTTTCCAGCGTATCCGGAATTTTCACCGACCAGCTATGAAAAAACGCCCCATTCCTGCGCACAATAAGAGCACTTATCAGGAAGGGGCGCTTTGCTATGAACGTTCATCTCCAGAATACCCGTGCCCGCGTGCGGCTGGTCAGCTTCCTCACTGCCGGCGTACTGGTGCTGGCAGGCTTCGCCATACAGGGCAGGATGCAGGCCAACCGGTACCGCCGCCTGCTGGACAAGACCTATGAATACGCCTTTGCCCAGCTGACCACCTCGGTCTCCGGGCTGGATGCCGCGCTGCAGAAGGGAGTATACGCCACCTCGCCCACCCTGCTCTCCTCCCTGTGTACCGACGCCTTCAGCCAGGCGCTCTCCGCCCAGACCGCCCTGGGCTCTCTTCCCTACGGAAATGTGGAGCTGGAGCAGACCGCCGCCTTTCTGGCCAAAACCGGCGACTATGCCATGGCCCTCTCCCGCTGCGCCGGGCAGGGGCTCTCCGGGGAGCAGCGGGAGACCCTCCGCGCCCTGTCCGGACAGGCCTCCTCCCTCTCTCAGACCCTGCATGCCCTGGAGACCGACCTGTACGCCGGGACTGTGTCCCTGGAGGATCTGGACGAGGCCCAGAGCCGGCTGTCCCGGGCCACTGAGGACGGCGCGCCCAACACTGCCGGTTCTTCCTTCCAGGAGATCGAGCACGAGTTCCCTGAGCTGCCCACCCTCATCTATGACGGCCCCTTCTCCGACCACATCGCAGACCGCTCTCCCCGGATGCTGGAGGGCGCGGAGGCTGTGAGCCGGGACGAAGCCCGGGCCAGAGCCGCCGCCTTCTTCGGGCTCTCTCCCGCTCTCTTCACCCCGGAGTCCGATGGGGCGGGACGCATCCCCACCTGGAGCTTCTCGGCGGCGGTGGACGGCGGGACGCTGTGGGTGGAGGTCACCAAGCAGGGCGGCCAGGTGCTGGAGGTCCTCAGCGACCGGCCCCTGGGCCCGGCAGTCCTCTCACGGGAGCGAGCCGTGTCCAGGGCCCGGGACTTTCTCTCCCGCAACGGCTATCCCGACCTGACCGAGACCTATTTTATCGACCAGGGGAACGCCCTCACCATCAACTTTGCCCCGGAGGAGAACGGCGTCCTCTGCTACCCCGATCTGATCAAGGTGACGGTGGCGCTGGACAGCGGCTCTATCATCGGGCTGGAGGCCGGGAATTACCTGATGAACCACCAGCAGCGGCAGCCGGCTGCCCCGGCGGTCTCCCTGTCCAACGCCCAGACCATGGTCACCGATGGGCTGCGCGTCCTCTCCCACCGGCTGGCCATCATCCCCACTTTCGGCGAGAACGAGGTCCTCTGCCATGAATTCAAGTGTGAAAACGACGACGGACAGCACTATATCCTCTATGTCAACGGCCAGACCGGCGCCCAGGAGCGCATCCTCATCCTGCTGGAGGATGAAAACGGCACGCTGGTGCTGTGACAGAAAAAGAGCCGGCGCGGTATCCGCGCCGGCTCTTGGTCTATCGTGACATTCCCCGTCTTATTTCTTTTTGATCTCGTCCCAATACCGCTTCGCGGCCTGCTCCGTCTTGTTCTCGGCATACTCGTAGTACTTCCGTCCCGCCAGCGCGTCGGGCAGGTACTGCTGGTCCACCCAGTGGTTGGGAAAATTATGGGGATAGAGATAGCCCTGCTCCCGCTCCATGCCCGCCGAGTCGGCGTGCTTATTCTGGAGGTGGCGGGGGTAATCTCCGGTCTTGCCCGCCTTTACGTCGGCCATGGCCAGGTCCAGCGCGATGTGGCCGGAATTGGACTTGGGGGCGGTGGCCATGAGCACCGCCGCGTCCCCCAAGGGGATACGGGCCTCGGGCAGACCCAGCATATTGGCCGCGTCCACGCAGGCCTTGACGATGGGGATGATCTGGGGATAGGCCAGGCCCACGTCCTCGCAGGCGATGACCATCAGCCGGCGGCAAGCCGACACCAGATCCCCCGCCACCAGTAGCCGGGCCAGATAGTGGCAGGCCGCGTCGGGGTCGGAGCCCCGGATGGACTTCTGGAGGGCCGAAAGGATATCGTAATGATCGTCCCCCTCCCGGTCGTACCGCATGGCGGAGCGCTGCGCTGCCGTCTCGGCGTCAGCGCGGGCGATGAAGCGGCCGCCCTCCTCCCGCCGGGCGGAGTTGACCAGCAGCTCCACCGCGTTCATGGCCTTGCGCACGTCCCCTCCGCAGGCCTGGGCGATGTGCTCCACCACACCGTCCTCCCAACGGAGAGCCTCGCCGGAGCGCTCCTCCATCAGCCGCAGGCCCCGGAGGATGGCGGGGGTCACGTCGGCGGCCTCCAGCGGCTTGAATTCAAAGACCGTGGCCCGGGAAAGCACGGCGTTGTACACATAGAAATAGGGATTTTCGGTGGTGGAGGCGATGAGGGTGATCTTACCGTTCTCCATGAACTCCAGCAGGGACTGCTGCTGCTTTTTGTTAAAGTACTGGATCTCGTCCAGATAGAGCAGCACTCCCTCGGGGGCCAGCATGGTGCCGATGTCGGCGATGATGTTCTTGATATCCGAGATGGAGGCCGTGGTGGCGTTAAGCCGGTGGAGGGGCCGGTTGGTCCGCCTGGCGATGATGTTGGCCACCGTGGTCTTTCCGGTGCCTGAGGGGCCGTAGAAGATCAGATTGGGGATGCTGCCGCTCTCAATGATCCGCCGCAGCAGGCCCTCCTCTCCCAGAATATGCCGCTGTCCCACCACCTCGTCCAGGCTGGCGGGCCGGATCTCGTCCGCCAAAGGGCGGTACGTCATGGCAGACACCTCCTCATACGGTAAAATAGCGCGTCAATGTGTTTTTATATTCTAACACATGTTCGAGTGTCCGTAAAGGGGGCGCGCCGGTGGTTTTTCCCGCCTGCGGGCGGGGAATTTGTCCTCGCCGGACGGGCCGCCTGCCCCGCGGGCAAAAAATCCCCGGAGCGCCGTTTCAGCGCTCCGGGGATTGTGTCGACCACCAATAGGATCAGGTATACAGGCCAGCCTCGCACAGACCGCACTTCAGTCCAAAGGACACTGCCGTCTGTCTGGTCTCGTATTCGATCTTCATCTCCAGCACACCGTTCAAATTCACATGGAAATCCACCGGCTCCTGATCCTGGCTCATCTCAGGCGAGGTATAGAGCAGCTTGCCGTCTCCATAAACACGGAACACACCTGTAAGCTGGCTCGCGCTGTCCAGCTGCCTGCGGGCCAGAGTGCCGGCAAACGCGGAGTATTGACCGTTGAGCTTATAGACCGCGTTAAAGCTGCGATCCATCAGGATGGCCCCATAATGCGTGTCCCCAAGGTTGTCAGTCACATCCTGAGGTTTGTTCAGGATGCGCTCTGCATTCTGGCTTGAAATACTGAAATAGTCCATATCCTTCAGATAGACAGAGGGGGTGTCGGAGGCGTGCTTGCCCAGATAGGCGCTCTGGGTGGCGGCATCATAGTACACCGGCTTGCCCACGGCCTCAGCCACCGCCCGGAGGGGCAGGTAGGTGCTGCCGTTGTACACGATGGCCTCCACCGGCTGGCCGTTGGCGTCGGTGGGATTGAATTTCGCGTCGTCCAGATAGATGTCGATGCCGGTATAGACCTTGATGGTCTTGGCGGCCAGGGCGGCCCCGGCGGGGGTGGCCAGGGCAAAGATCAGGACAGCGGCGAGGAAGCCGGTGAGGAAGCCCCGGATATTGTGCGTGCGTTTCATGGTTCATCTCTCCTTTTTGTTTTGGTTCCCACTGCGGCAGCGGCAGGGGAGCGCGCCTGCCCCCGGCGTGCTGCCGCATTTTTTGCTTTCCGCCCCCATTATAGCGCATATAATTTCCAAATGCAACCATTTTCGTGCATCAAGCCCTGTTTCCGGTGAAGCAGGGCTTTTTCTGTTCTTCTTTTCCGTCCGCGGGCAAAAAATCCCCGGAGCGCCGTTTCAGCGCTCCGGGGATCCGGGTCAAAGGCAGGAAGGATCAGGTATACAGGCCAGCCTCGCACAGGTAGCAGTTCTGCATGTTATAATAACTGGTCTCATACTCAATCTTCATCTCCAGCACGCCGGTCAGATTCACATGGAAATCCACCGGCTCCTGATCCTTGGTCATCTCAGGAGAGCTGTAGAGCAGCTTTCCGTCACCATAGACGCGGAACACTCCCTTATTGTTAGAGGCGCTGTCCTGCTGGGCGCGGGTCAGGACGCCAGTAAAGGCTGAATACTGGCCGTTGAGCTTATAGACCGCATCAAAGTTGTATCCCACCACGATGGCCTCATGGTGAGCAGCCCCCAGATTGTCCGTCACATCCACCGGATTTTTCAGACGGTATCCTGCAGTATCTGTGGAAACACTGAAATAGTCCATATCCTTCAGATAGACAGAGGGGGTGTTGGAGGCGTGCTTGCCCAGATAGGCGCTCTGGGTGGCGGCGTCATAGTACACCGGCTTGCCCACGGCCTCAGCCACCGCCCGGAGGGGCAGGTAGGTGCTGCCGTTGTACACGATGGCCTCCACCGGCTGGCCGTTGGCGTCGGTGGGTTTGAATTTCGCGTCGTCCAGATAGATGTCGATGCCGGTATAGACCTTGATGGTCTTGGCGGCCAGGGCGGCCCCGGCGGGGGTGGCCAGTGCGAAGATCAGGGCGCTGCACAGAGCGCCTGCCAGAAAGGTACGGACATTTTTCATCGCGGGATTCTCCTTCTCTTTTGAATTTCCGCGGAGCCCGGGAGAGTAAAGGAGCGGGCCCGGCCGCCGCATTTTGTATGGCTTTTTTATTATACTGCATTTTATTTCGGATGTCCAACTAAATATGCTCCCCGCCCGATCCGGACACAAACTGCCGCCGCAGGCATTCGAAGGCCTCCACATGAAGCCGCTCGTCCAGGAGGATGCGCCGCAGGTTGGCCCGGATGTTCTCGTCCCCAATCCAGCGCAGCTGGCTCTCATATTTGCGGATGGCGGCCTGCTCGCCGCGGATAGCCTCCTGCAATAAGGGTCCCAGCTTCCGGACATACTGGTTGTACTCGGGGCTCCACCACATCCGCCGCCCACGCTGTACGCTCCACAGCCGGGGATCGGCCCCCAGCTGCAATGCCAGTGTCCCGAAGATCTCCATATGGTGCATCTCCACGATGCTCACCTCATGAAACAGCGCCGCCGCCTCGGGCACGCCGGTGGTGACCAGGTGGTTATAAAAGTAGAGCGATACCGCCGACATCTCGGACACCACCCCGCCCATGTTGCTGAGCATGGCCCGGGCATACCGCCCGTCCCGGCCCTGGGCCCGCACCTCCGGATATGGCTCCGGCGACCGGCAGGGGCCGCCGCATGGTACGATCTCCATCTTCCCACGCTCCTTTCCCGCGTTGTTTTCCCTCCACTCTATGCACTGCCGTCCCCTGCTATCCCTGTGAGATCCGTAAAAAATTGTAATCTAATTTTAATAATTATATCTTTTTATTCTGTTGACTATATCTAGTCATGAGTGGTATACTAAGAGCAGCCAAAGGGCAAATCCATTTCAATGTCAGGTGACTGCTATGAACTGTGAACACACGCTTCCCGCCCGCTCCGGCGATCTCTATTATCATCCCCGGCCCCGGAAGGACCGGGCTCACAGGCTGGCCCACGAAAAGGGCCGGGACCCCTATGACGGGCTGCGGCCCTGGTCGGCCATCACCCACGGCATCGGGGCGGTCCTGGCCGTCATCGGCACCGCTGCCCTGCTGCTGCGGTGCTTCCGGCTGGGGCTGGACGGATGGCATATGGCCTCCTTCCTGATCTACGGGCTGTCTATGGTGGGGCTGTACACGGCAAGCACCCTCTACCACTGCCTCAACACCGGCGTGAAGGGCCGCATCGCCCTGCGCAAGTATGACCACAGCTCCATCTGCTTCCTCATCGCCGGGTCTTATACTCCGATTTGTCTGGTTCCCCTGCGGACCTGCGGCGCCTGGGGCTGGACGCTGGTGACCGTGATCTGGCTGCTGGCCGCCGCCGGGCTTGTGCTGGCCCTGTGCTGGATCACCGCCCCCCGCTGGGTCTCCGCCGGGCTCTACCTCTTCATGGGATGGCTGGCAGTCATCGCCCTCTATCCCCTGCTGCGGGTCCTCCCCGCTGCCGGCTTCTTCTGGCTGCTGGCGGGCGGCGTGCTGTACACCGTGGGCGGCATACTCTACGCCGTCAAATGGCCGGGCCGGAACAATCCCCGCTTCGGCTGCCACGAGATCTTCCACGTCTTTATCCTGCTGGGCAGCGTCTGTCACTTTGTCCTGATGTACCACGTGGTGGCTTTTCTGTGATCCACACAAGAACGCCCCCGCCGGGCACAGCCCGGCGGGGGCGTTTCCGTGTCTGGGCACGGTGGACAGGAACAGGGCGGTGTGATACAATAGAGCATCATTTGGAATGGAGGAGCGCATGGAACTGACACACATCAACGACTGCTATACCCTGAACAACGGGGTGCGCATCCCCTGCGTGGCCTTCGGCACCTACAAGGCGGCGGACGGAAAAAGCGCGGAGATCATCCGCACCGCCATCCAGGCGGGCTACCGCAGCTTCGACACGGCCTCCTTCTACGGCACCGAGCCCTATCTGGCCCAGGCCGTCCGGGAGAGCGGAGTGCCCCGCTCCGACTTTTTCTACACCTCCAAGGTCTGGAAGGCTGAGATGGGCTATCATCAGACGCTGGAGGCCTTCCGGCGCACCCTGGACAACCTGGAGACCGACTATCTGGACCTGTACCTCATCCACTGGCCCCTGCCCGCCCCGGACTGCCGGGACTGGCAGGCCCTGGACCTGGAGACCTGGCGCGCCATGGAAGAGCTCTATGCCGCCGGGAAGGTCCGGGCCATCGGCGTGAGCAACTTCCTGCCCCACCATATCGAGAACCTTCTGGAGCATGGCTCCGTTCCCCCGGCGGTGGACCAGCTGGAATTCCACCCCGGCCACACCCAGGAGGCGGCGGTGCGCTACTGTCAGGCCCACGGCATCCGGGTGCAGGCCTGGAGCCCCATAGGCCGCTCCCGGGTGCTGGAGGACCCCCTGATCCTGGAGCTGGCCGCCAAATACCGGGTCTCCCCCGCCCGCATCTGCCTGCGCTACGCGGTGGAGAAGGGCGTGATCCCGCTGCCCAAATCCTCCTCCCTGCCGCGCATGAAGGAGAATCAGGACCTGTTCTCCTTCTCCCTGTCCGCCGGGGACCTGCACCGGCTGGACACCATGCCCCCCGTTGGCTGGTCGGGCGAGCACCCCGACCGGGAACGGGTCTATTTGAACTGAGAAAGGATGATCCCAATGGAACACGTCGCATGGATCGGAGCGGGCGTCATGGGCAAGCCCATGGCAGGCCATCTGGCCGCCCACGGCTACCCCGTCTCCGTCTACACCCGCCGGTATGAGACTCTCTCCGGCGTGGAGGAGCAGTACGGCCTTTGTCCCTGCCGCACCATCGCCCAGGCGGTAGAGGGCGCCAAATACATCTTTGTCATGGTGGGCTATCCCCGGGACGTGGAGGAGGTCTTTACCTCCCCCGACGGCATCCTGGCCCACGCCGCCCCCGGCGCCCTGGTCATCGACATGACCACCTCCTCCCCCGCCCTGGCCCAGAAGCTCTATGAACTGGGGAAGGCCAGGGGCGTCCGGGTCATGGACGCTCCCGTCTCCGGCGGCGACAGCGGCGCCCGGAACGCCACCCTCTCCATCATGGCCGGCGGCGACCGGGCCGACTTTGACGAGGCCGCGCCCCTTTTCGCCTGCATGGGCAAGAGCGTCCACTACATGGGCCCCGCCGGCTTCGGCCAGCACACCAAGGCCGCCAACCAGATCGCCGTGGCCGGGGCTACCGCCGCCTATACCGAAGCGCTGGTCTACGCCCGGACGGTGGGTCTGGACTGCCAGGCCATGCTGGACGCCATCGGCGGCGGCGCGGCCGGCTCGTGGCAGATCGCCAGCATGGCCCCCCGGGTCCTGAAGGGAGATCTGGCCCCCGGCTTCTTTATCAAGCACTTCATCAAGGACATGAAGATCATTCAGGAGGAGTGCGCCCGGCGGGGCGTGGAGCTGGAGGCCCTGAACACCGTCTGCTCCCTCTACGAGCAGATGGCGGCCGACGGGCTGGAAAACGACGGCACCCAGGCTCTCATCAAATATTATGACCAGCACTGAGCAAAAAAGTCCGGCCTATTGGCCGGACTTTTTTGCTCACGGACGCGGAGACTGTTATGCCCCCGGCATACCGAAGGAGCAAAACTCTTCCCGGCTGCCCCGGAACACATTCAGGTCTATGAGGGGCTGGTGGCCGTCATAGCCCTCCAGCCGGGCGGTATGGCTGTACTGCCAGAAATCCCAGTCGTGGAGCATGGGTGCCACAACAGGACTGCTGATCCACAGGGGATAGTCCCGGTACTCCCGGCCCGACAGGTAGAGCTGCCAGGAGCGGTAGGTGGCGTACAGGATGGGCTTGACGCCGTAGCACTCCTCCAGCCGCTCCAGCAGGGGGTCCAGAATGGCCTTCACCCGCTCCGCCCCGGCGGGCTCCTCCAGATAGGGGCCATAAAACTCGATATCTACCACCGGCGGCAGGGCCCCGGGCGTCACGGGCACGGCGGCAATGAAATTCTCCGCCTGCCCCTCGCCGGGACTGTCATAGCTGAAAAAGTGGTACGCACCGGGCCGGATGCCGGCGGCCTGGGCGCCTGCCCAGTTCTCTGCAAAACGCACGTCCCGCAGCCCGCTGCCCTCGGAAGCCTTGATGAACGCGAAGTCCACCCCCTGCTCCGCCAGAACCGGCCAGTCTATCTGTCCCTGATAGGTGGACACATCCACGCCAAAGACCTGCCACTCCTCCGGGTCCGCCTCATGGGGCATGAGGATCAGCCCCCGCCAGCGCAGAAAGGCCAGGGCCAGCGCTGCCAGTACCGCCAGCACCGCCGCCAGCAGCAGAAGGCGGCCCAGTATGCGAATGATGGCTCTGATGGTCTTCACAACTCTTATCACACCTTATCCCTGGATAGCGCGGCCAGCTCCGTGCCGGTAAACCGCCTTGTGATCGCTTCAGCAGACACTATCATAATGCCCCGTTACAGCTTTGGCAACCCCCCATAACAGAGAAACCGCCCGGGAAAGATCCCCGGACGGTTTTTTCAACCCATATTTTGACGGTCTCCGCCGGCTCAGTGGGCAGTCCTGCAGCAGGCGCACAGGCCGCGGAACAGAAGCTCATGCTCCCTGATCTGGTGTCCACTGTGCTCCAGCGCCTCGTGATCCAACTTCTCATAATAGGGAATATCCACATCATATACCCGCCCGCACCGGTCACACTGGAAGTGACAGTGGGGCTCCGTGTCGCCGTCATAGCGCTCCACCGGGAAGGCCAGCCGCCGTATGCGCCCCTCATCCGCCATCAGATTCAGATTGCGGTATACTGTTCCAAGGCTCAGGTTGGGGTTGTCCGGCTTGAGCCACTGATACACCATCTCCGCCGTGGGGTGCTCCGAAGTACCTATGAGCGTTTCATAGATCAGTTCACGCTGGCGGGAATAACGTTTGCCGTTCATGGTACACCTCACTTTTAATCAGTAACTATTATTGTTATTAATATATCAGTCTTTCCTCTTTTTTTCAAGAGCTTTCAGTAAAATTTTTTATGGCGTATTTTCCGGCGAAGCGTCCATACTATGGGACGGATGGAGATTCCGACATCACAATCACTTAGGAGGCTTTGGAATGAGACGAATCCTGAGCACGCTCTGTCTGACCCTGGCCTTGGCGCTGACCGCGGCGGGCTGCGGCGCCAGCAATGCGCCCCAGAACACCGCCACGCCCAGCGGGACTCCCGGCACCACCGTCAGCCCCAGTCCTACACTGAATCCCAGCCATTCCCCCGCGCCCAACCCCACGCTGAGCCCCAGCCCTTCGATCCATCCCAACAACACCACAGCTCCCGACCAGACCAACAATCCGGTGGGTGATGTGGCCGGCGGTGTGGGCAACGCTGCCGGGGACGTGGCCCGCGGGGCGGGCGACATGGTCCGCGACGCGGCCAACGGCGTGGGCGACGCCGCCCGTGATATCGGAAACGGCGTCCGCCAGGCGGCCCGGTAAAGAAAAGAGGTGTGGATCGCTCCACACCTCTTTTTCTCTTTCTCCCGTTCCGGGAGCGGAATCAATAATTCTTGGACTGCAGCTCAAAGTAGGCCTGGGGATGGGCGCACACGGGGCAGACGCCGGGGGCCTCCTTGCCCACATGCAGATGGCCGCAGTTGCGGCACTTCCATACGTACACGTCGCCCTTCTGGAAGACCTGGCCGTCCTCCAGATTCTTGAGCAGGGCACGGTAGCGCTCCTCATGCTCCTTCTCGATCTTGCCCACGCCCTCGAACAGGAAGGCCAGACGGGCGAAGCCCTCCTCCCGGGCGGTCTCGGCCATCTCCCGGTACATCTGGGTCCATTCCTCGTTCTCACCGGCGGCAGCGGCGAGCAGGTTGGCGGCGGTGTCACCGATGCCGGAGAGTTCCTTGAACCACAGCTTGGCGTGCTCCTTCTCATTGCCGGCAGTCTCCTCAAAGATGGCCGCGATCTGCTCGTAGCCCTCCTTCTTGGCCTTGCTGGCAAAATAGCTGTACTTGTTGCGGGCCATGCTCTCGCCTGCAAACGCCTTCCACAGATTGGCCTCGGTCTTGCTTCCCTTGAGTTCCATACGAGATCATCCTTTCTATGTTTGCTTTTATTTCTGCTCGCCTTTGGGCGCACAGATCCTGTTCAGCGCCCGCCTTTGCCCGGCCGGGCATTCTTTTTGGCCTTGGGCTTGGCCCACCCCGCCTTGCGCCGGGGAGCGGACTCGTTGTGCTCCACCCGCAGTCCGGCCTGCCTGAGTTTGGGCTTGCCTCCCTTTCCCTTCCGCTCCGGGCGGGCGTCCTGCTTTCCGCCGCCCCTGCGCTCTCCCTGGGGCGCTCCGCTGCCGGGACGGCCCGGCTCAGGCCGCACCAGGCAGTGCTTGCCGTAGCCGATCAGATCCTCCCGGCCCGCCTTGCGCAGGGCCTCCAGGATCAGGGGCCGCTTGTCCGGCCGCTTCCACTGCATCAGGGCCCGCTGCATGGCCTTGTCGTGGGGGTCGGTGGGGACGTATACCGGCTTCATGGTACGGGGATCGATGCCGGTATAGTACATGCAGGTGGACAGGGTGCCGGGGGTGGGATAGAAGTCCTGCACCTGCTCGGGCTGGCGTCCGGTCTTGTTGAGCCACTCGGCCAGTTTCACCGCGTCCTGGAGGGTGCAGCCCGGATGGGAGGACATGAGGTAGGGCACCACATACTGTTCCTTGCCGTAGCGCTGGTTGAGCCGGTCGTACTTCTGCTTGAATTTCTCGTAGACCTCGATATGGGGCTTGCCCATATAGTCCAGTACGCCGTTGACGCAGTGCTCCGGGGCCACCTTGAGCTGGCCGGACACATGGTGCTGCACCAGCTCGGCAAAGAACTCCCCGTTCTTGTCCTCCAGCATGTAGTCGAAGCGGATGCCCGAGCGGATGAAGATCTTCTTGATCCCCGGGATGGCCCGCAGCTCCCGCAGCAGCTTCAGGTAGTCGCTGTGGTCGGCATCCAGATTGGGACAGGGCGTGGGGGCCAGACAGGCCCGGTTTTTGCAAAGGCCGTGCTTGAGCTGCTTTTCGCAGGAGGGGTGGCGGAAGTTGGCGGTGGGGCCGCCCACGTCGTGGATATACCCCTTGAACCCGGGATGCTGTGTGAGCATCTTCACCTCCCGGATGACGCTCTCGTGGCTGCGGCAGGTGATCATCCGCCCCTGGTGGAAGGCCAGGGAGCAGAAGTTGCACGCACCGAAGCAGCCCCGGTTGTGAGCCACCGAGAAGCGCACCTCCTCAATGGCGGGCACGCCCCCCATGCTGTCGTACATGGGGTGGGGCTCCCGTGTGTAGGGCAGCTCGGCCACAAAGTCCAGCTCCGCCGTGTTCAGGGGCATGGCGGGCGGGTTGGTGATGAGCACCCGGTCCCCGTGGCGCTGGAGGATAGCCCGGCCCCGGATGGGGTCATGCTCCTCGTACTCCACCTTGTTGGCCAGGGCGTAGGCCCGCTTGTCGGTGGACACCTCCTCAAAGGAGGGTACCTCTACCATGGGATAGGAGCAGGCGGCGGGGCTGCCGGCCAGGAAGCAGGTGCCCTTCACGTCGGTGATCTCCCCCACCGGCGTGCCCGAGGCCAGCCGGGCAGCGATCTCACGGGTGGCCCGCTCGCCCATGCCGTAGGTCAGCAGGTCGGCCTGGCTGTCCACCAGGATGGAGCGGCGCACCTTGTCCTCCCAGTAGTCGTAGTGGGCGTACCGCCGGAGGGATGCCTCCAGTCCGCCGATGATGAGTGGAATATCCCCAAAAACCTCCCGGATGCGGTTGCAGTAGACGATGGTGGCCCGGTCGGGACGGAGCCCCGCCTTGTTGCCAGGGGAATAGGCGTCGTCATGGCGGCGCTTCCGGGCGGCGGTGTAGTGGGCCACCATGGAGTCGATATTGCCCGCCGAGAGCATCACACCCAGGCGGGGCCGGCCCAGGGCCGTAAAGGAGGAGGCCTTCTTCCAGTCGGGCTGGGCCAGGACGGCCACCCGGTACCCCTCGGCCTCCAGCACCCGGGAGATGATGGCAGGGCCGAAGGTAGGATGGTCCACATAGGCGTCGCCGGTGATGATGAGAAAATCATACCAGTACCAGCCCCGCTCCTCCATATCCGCTTTGGAAACCGGCAAAAATTGATTCATAGGTAACCCTCTCTGTCGTAGTCGTTTGGCGGGCGGTCACACCCGGATGTCCTTTTCCAGCAGATCCAGCGGCCCGTGGAAGCCCGGCCGGCTCCCCGTCCGGACGAACCCGCAGCCGGCGTAGAATGTTTGGGCCGGCCCGTTGCCGGGGGCGCAGAGCAGGCGCAGCTTCTCCCGCCCCATAGAGCGGTAGAGGGACACCGCCTGCCCCAGCAGCTGAGGCCCCAGGCGGCGGCCCCGGAACCCGGGCACCAGGGCCAGAAACTGGATGTAGCCCGCCTTTTCCGCCCGGTCCCGGTCCAGGTCCAGCTGGAGCACCCCCGCAGGCCGGTCGCCCAGCATGGCGCACCAGAGGGCACGGCGGTCCCGCGCGGCCTGCTCGGCCGCCTCGTCCAGAAAGGCGGCGCCGGCATAGCCCTCCAGATCGCCGTAGAGGCCCTGCCAGGCCTCCCGCCGCAATTCCAGGTAGAAATTTCCTTCCCTTTTTGCTTCCAGGGGCCGGAACCAGGCATTGGCGTCGGCCATCACGTTGTCCCGCTCCCTCCACCAGCGCTGGCGGCCCAGGGTGGAGAGCTCGGGAGGCAGATGGGAGTTGTCGTTGCGGAACACCAGCTCCGCTCTTCCGTCCTCCACCCGCATACAGGTGACGCCGGTGTTGTCGCAGTGGCCCAGCTCAGGCATTTCCGCCGTGGGAACCCCCAACACCTCGGCCTGGAGGCAGCGGATGATATCCCCGTGAGCAAAGACGGCCACGGTCTGTCCCGGGTGACGGGCGGCGATGTCCAGCACCGCCGCCATAATGCGCCTGCGGCCCTCGTCCCGGGATTCGCCGCCCTCGTTCTTCCACGCGGGATCGCAGCGGCAGTATTTGTCATACTGCTCCCGCTGGAACTCTATGACCTCGCCCCAGGTCCGGTCCTCCCACACGCCCATGTTCAGCTCCCGCAGGTCGCTGCGGGTGTGGAGCTCCAGACCCTTGGGCCGGTATACGGCGGAGGCGGTAGTCATGGTGCGGCACAGGTCGCTGGAATAAACCGCGTCGATGTGGATATCCTGAAAGCGCTTTTCCAGCGCGGCGATCTGGCGCAGGCCATTCTCAGTGACCCGTGCGTCATACCAGCCGTGGATGCGGCGGTAACAGTTGCCCTCCGCCTCAGCGTGCCGGACAATGTACAATGTGGTGGTCATAGGTATCTTCTCTCTTCCTCAATCGCGGATATCGTCCAGAGCCCGGAGGACCGCGTTCTCAAATTCCCCGGCCTCTCCCCGGTCGGCGTCCAGCAGGCCGCGGCCCCCGCCGCCGCTCACGCAGTGCAGCCGGGTCAGGCCCGCTCCCTCATAGTCATCCGCCGTCACGGTGAGGGTGATGCGCCTGTCGGCCACCGATGTCAGAGACAGGGAGAAGGGGCTCCCCGGCCGCCAGCAGTGCTTTTCGTACACCAGCACCACGCAGCGCCCGCCCTTGGGGTGGGACAGCTCATAGCGGTCCAGCAGCGCGCCGCCTGCACCGGTCACGGCGTCGTGGAGCTTTTGGATACAGGTCTACAGCTCCAGGGAGACCAAATTACTTTCCGCCATGGCCGTCACCATGGCTTCACGCCGCCGGTGAGTTCCGATACGGCGGAGAGGCCCTGCCGCGCGGCGATCTCCCGCAGGCCGTCCCGCACCTTGATGGGGGCGAAGGGATCGGCGAAGCAGAGGGAGACCAAATTACTTTCCGCCATGGCCGTCACCATGGCTTCACGCCGCCGGTGAGTTCCGATACGGCGGAGAGGCCCTGCCGCGCGGCGATCTCCCGCAGGCCGTCCC